>NZ_JBEZDE010000007.1:0-233386 GCF_040648115.1 Nocardia sp. NPDC049190 | reverse complement strand
GCTCGCCGAGCGGGACCTGATCACGGAAGAAACAATCGCCTGTCGTCCTGACACCGGACCGTCATCGTGCTGACATGCCCCCTGACACGGTGTTGCCGCGAGCAAAACACCAGCTCACGCGCATGACGACGGTAATTCTGAGCCGTGTCTTCGGCTACTTCGGGCGAGAGCTTCGTCGTCGACCCGATGTCGAACTGCTTTCATCTGGACAGAAAGCCACCGAATTCCCTTGTCGGTGAACTGAAGATTTCACTGGCGTTCTGGCCGCTGTCCCGCGACACACGCGCAGACTGCTGTCGACGCCGATCTCGACCGCCGACGCCACGACACCGAGGCGGAACAGTCCGGGATAGTCCTCCGGTGTGGGACCGCGGCAACGAAGTTGCTGGTCCACAGGGGGACAAGACAGGCGGACCTCAGTCCTTCCCTTTTCAACATATATCGCACCCCGGGGCTTGCGGCAAGGCCCGGGTGATGCCGCAGAATTGCCCGCCGAAGCCAGTACCTGTGGAAATGGGGGTAACGAAATGCGTGTGTTGTGTGTCGAGGCATTGATCGCCTGGGGAGGTCGACCTGGTGGCGTGTGGCCGCCGTGTCCGCACCGATGTGGTGGCCCCGCGAAACGAACCTCACCTTGGAGCTGACGCCGTGAACTTCCTGTCTACCAGCGCATTCGACCTTCCCGATCACCTTTCCCGCAAGGCTTCCCCGGCGCTCATCGCCGCCGACGAACGGCACTTCGCGGCCATCGCGGAGAGTCTCGAGCAGTCCATCGCCGAGCTGAACAAGCGCCTCGACGCCACCCGCAAGGCGCCTGGACGCCTAGGCCAAGAGGTCATGGAGCGCGACTTCGAGGTCCATCGGCTGACCGCCCGCCTGCGCGCGCTGCGCCGCTTCGGTGTCGACCTGTGCCTCGGACACATCGTCAGCGCTGACGACCCGGAGCCGGTGTATATCGGACGACTCGGCCTCCTGGACAGCGCGGGACGTCAGTTGCTGATCGACTGGCGGTCCCCGGCGGCGGAACCGTTCTTCGGAGCGACCCACGCCGACCCGATGGGTCTGGCACGTCGCCGCAGGTATCGTTGGAACCGTGGTCGGGTCGGTGATTATTGGGACGAGGTGTTCACCCCGGAAGGGTTCGAAGGCAACGCCGCACTCGACGACCAGTCCGCCTTCATCGCCAGCCTGGGCAGCAACCGTTCGGCCCGGATGCGCGACGTACTCGGCACCATCCAGGCCGACCAGAATGCCATCGTCCGTGCGGGGTCGCGCGGCGCCCTCGTAGTCGACGGCGGCCCGGGTACGGGCAAGACCGTCGTGGCGCTACATCGCAGCGCTTACCTGCTCTACTCCGACCCGGCACTCCGGCACAGCGTGCTGTTCGTCGGTCCGCATGAGCCTTACCTGGCCTATGTCGCCGATGTCTTGCCCAGCCTCGGTGAAGAGAGCGTGCAACTGTGCACCCTGCGCGATCTCGTCGTAGAAGGGGCGCAGGCAATACTCGAGACCGACCCGGAGGTGGCTCGTCTGAAGTCGTCCGCGGAGATGGTGCAGGCGATCGAAACGGCCGTCAGGTTTTATGAGCAACCTCCCAGCAAAGGAATGGCGGTCGCTACCGAGTGGTCGGATCTCTGGTTGAGCGCTGACGACTGGGCCGAGGCGTTCGAAGCGCCGGAACCCGGTACTCCGCATAACGAAGCACGCGAGCAGATCTGGGAGTTGCTGTTGACGATCCTGGCGGACAAGTACGACGGCGATACTCCGGCCGCCCAGCTCCGGAAGTCGCTGCGGCAGAACGACGAATTGCGCACGACCCTGGACAACGCGTGGACGTTGATCGAAGCGGCGGACCTCGTCGGGGACCTGTGGTCGGTGCCCGCCTACTTACGGAAGTGCGCTCCCTGGCTCAGTCCCGAGGAGATCCGGAAGTTGCAACGCACGGACGCCCGCCAGTGGACCGTGTCCGACCTACCCCTGCTGGACGCCGCCCGCCAGCGGCTCGGAGACCCGGAAGCGGCACGACGTGCACGTCGGTACAACGTAGCGGTGAACGCCGAACGCGAGCGTATGTCCAGCGTCATCGACGAACTGATCGCTTCCGACGACTATGGCGACGGTGAGGGCTTGATGACGCAGTTGCGGCAGCAGGACCTACGGGAGATGCTGGTCGACGAGGCTGCACTGGCAAAATCCCAACCGGACCGGCTCGCCGGCCCCTTCGCGCACATCGTCGTGGACGAAGCGCAGGAACTGACCGACGCAGAGTGGCAGATGTTGCTGCTGCGCTGTCCATCCCGCAGTTTCACCATCGTCGGGGACCGTGCCCAGGCCCGGCGCGGGTTCACCGAGTCATGGCGGGAACGACTCGAACGGATCGGGCTCAACCGGATAGACCTGGCCTCCCTGAGCATCAACTACCGGACACCGGAAGAGGTCATGGCCGAAGCCGAGCCGGTCATCCGTGCCGTGCTTCCGGACGCCAATGTGCCGACCTCCATTCGCAGCAGTGGCGTCCCCGTCGTATACGGATCTGCGCCGGATCTGGACTCGATCGTCGACACCTGGCTCGCCGAGCACGCCGACGGGATCGCCTGCGTGATCGGCGTACCGACGTTCCGCGCGACTCCCCGCGTCCGCTCGCTGACCCCTGAGCTGGCGAAGGGTCTCGAGTTCGACCTGGTCGTGGTCGACTCGGAGGCGTTCGGCGAGGGCATCCAAGCAGCGGTCGACCGCTATGTCGCCATGACCCGAGCGACCCGGCAACTCGTCGTCCTCACGCGCTCCTGACGTGGTCGATCGCCGCTCCCCAACGGTTCTGCCGGATCGGTATGTCCCGCGCAGTCGACTGGGCAGAGTGTCCGCGCAATCGGCGCGGCGTCGGCTGCCCAGTCGATTGATCTCACTACATGGGCATGTTCGGGAACATCATGTTCCACATGTTTCGCGCCATGTCCACGAGCTCCATCAGCATTGGTGACATCATCACTTTCACCACCTCCTCACCCATTTCTGGGCACTTTCTGTCTACCCCAGGACACGAGGAACATGCGGTTCGGTTCGGCGGCGCTGGTGGCCGCGGGAGAAGGTCGCCATCAGTGCTGGCCGGCGTGAAGTGTTGAGTCCTCGCCGCGGGGAAGCGCAGCGGGGCTCTTCTGTGAATCGACCCGAGCACCTCCACCGCGCAGGGAACCGCCGGCTGGCTGAAGGAGGCGGCCGGAACATGCGGCCGGGCTGGGGCGGTACCCGCGGTCTTCTGCGACTACCGTCCGCTCCGGCGACCCGCCTGGATCACTTGGCTGTGGGAAGGCCCAGCGCGTGCGCGATCGCGGTGAACGCGGGCAGCGGGTCGGCCGTGGCGGGAAGCGGGAACACCGGAACATGGTCGGCGCCGTCGGCCAGGCTCGTCCGCACCCGCTCGGCGATCCGCTCCGCGCTACCCAGGGCGCTGAGCACGTCGAGCAGCGCGTCGTCGGGCTCGTCGCCGGTCTTCAGGTCCGGGAAACCCGTTTCGCGCAGGTTGGCGACATAGTTTTCCAGATTCAGGTATGTGCGGGACCACTCACGCGCCGTCGCCCGGGCGGCGTCGAGGTCCTCGTCGAGGACCACGCTGGCAACCACAGCCAGTAGCCGGTCGGCGCCGAGCGTCTCTCGGGCGTAGGCGGTGTGTCGGGGCGTGGTGAAGTAGGGCAGCGCGCCCGCCGCGCGGTCGTGCGAAAGCCGCAGCATCCGCTTGCGTAGCGCTGCGAGGATCAGCCGATCCTGCGGCACGCCCAGCTCCAGCAGTCGCTCGACATAGGCGGCGAGCGCGTCGTATGGCTTGCGGTACTCCTTGGTCGCCTCCGGGTGTCCGATCCCGACCCCGAGAACGAATCGCCCGGGGTGGCGCTCCTCGATTCGGTGGTAGGAGGCGGCGACTTCGTCCACCGGGGCGGACCAGACGTTCACGATGGCTGTGCCGACCGTGACCGACTCGGTGACGTCGAGCGCGGCCTCCGCAACCGCCAGGTCGGCGGGCGGGCTGCCAGCCAGCCAGAGCGTGCCGTAACCGAGCCGCTCCAGTTCGGCGGCACGAACGCCGGGGAAGTGCCGCCCGAAGGCTTGGGCGACCAGGTATGCGCCGACGGATCCGAGGTCGGGAGTAGCCATGGTAGGGGCAACACCCGCGATTACCCGGGTAATCCCGCCGGGCACGCGGGATTACCCGGGTAATCGAACGACAGCCACGCCGCCGGCTACCCCCGGACCGGAACAGTTCGCGCTCGAGATCGACATCATCGAACCGATGTCATGGACATCACACTCGAGGGCGCTCCGAGTTGCCGGGTCAGGAACCGAAGCGTGGGGTTGATGCGGTGGCGGGCCGGCACAGGCATGATGTCCACTTCGGGGCAGCGTGCCGAAGCAGAGCAGCTCTGTGCAGAACCTGGTAAGGCTCAGCGGATTTCGGGTCTATCCAGTCCCGGATCGTTCGATTCGATCGGGCGAACGCCAGGCCTGTGCATGGCCGCGACGATCGAGCCCGCTAAGCCTGCGTAAGAACGCGTCGCCGTGGTGAGCGGTGTCGCCGAAGCCGTGTATCCTTCATGGGGACGAGGTCTCGTCCTTATGGTGTTTCTTGAATGGCGCGGTGGTCCACATTCGCGGCAGCGACGAGAAGGAGGTGGGGTTGCTATGCGCAGCGAACCTCCTAGTCGAAGGCCGCGCGGTGCCGCCCCTTCGCATTCCTAGATAGGTCGCGACAGCAGGGGTCGGCGCCCGCGGTGTGAATTCGTGTTCTCCATTCACTCACGCCTGTGCTGAGGAACTCCCATGTCGCAGTCCGACCTCATCGAAGTACGTCCGACGCTGTCCGAATCCTTGCAGGATGTCGTCGAAAGCCGCCGTGTCGCCGTGGCGCTCGACTGGCTCGACAACCATCCGCCACACGTCATCGCCGACCAACTCGCCCGCATGGACGCCGTGCAGGCCGGGATGGCGTTTCGGCTGCTGGACAAAGATCTGGCGCTGGCCGTCTTCGAGGAACTCGACCCCGTTGCCCAGCAACAGATCCTGCAGGGTCTGCGCGATCAGAGTTTCCGCGATCTGGTCGAGGGTATGGCGCCCGACGACCGGGCCCGTATGCTGCGCGAAGCGCCCGCGAAGGTCGCGAAGAAGGCGTTGGCCGGGCTGAGTCCGCGGGAGCGGCGGATCACGGCGAGCCTGCTCGGCTACCCGGAGGGCTCGGCGGGGCAGTACATGACACCCGAGGTGGTGGCGTTGCCGCGCAACCTGACTGTCGGTGCGGCACTGAGCATGGTGCGGGCCGAGGGCGGTAGCGCCGAGACGGTGTACACGCTGCCCGTCGTCGACTCGGGCCGGCGCCTGACCGGCATCGTCGAACTGCGCGAGCTGGTGCTGAGCAAGCCGGACACGATGGTGTCCGCACTGGTCGTCACCGAGCCGGCGTTCGCGCGCGCCACCGACTCCGCGGAGAAGGCCGCCCGATTGATGCGCGAGACCAACGACATCAATCTGCCGGTGGTGGACAGCGAGGACCGGCTGGTCGGGCTGCTCACCATCGACGACGCGGTCGAGGTGATCGAGGCCGCCGACAGCGAGGACGTCGCCCGCCAGGCCGGCTCCGCGCCGTGGGAGGGCCACTACATGGCCGCCGGGGTGTTTCAGCTGGCCCGCTATCGCGCGCTGTGGTTGCTGCTGTTGCTGTTCGCGGCGACGCTCACGGTGAGCGTTACCGACTTCTTCGAGGGCACCCTGCAGCAGGCCGCGCATCTCGCGCTGTTCATCCCGCTGCTGATCGGGGCGGGCGGCAATGCCGGTGCGCAGGCCGCCACCGCCTGCGTGCGCGCGCTGGCCGTCGGCGAGGTTCGGGTGTCGGATCTGTTCAAGGTGATCTGGCGGGAATGCCGCGTCGGGCTGGTGCTCGGATCGTTGCTCGCCGCAGCGGGTCTGGTGATCGGCGCCCTGTTCGTCGGCCCACGCGTCGCCCTGGTCGTCGGCATCACGCTGATCCTGATCTGCGGCTGGGCCGCGACCATCGGCGGCACGATGCCGCTGCTCGCGAAGAAGCTGCGGATCGACCCCGCGGTCGTGTCCGCGCCGATGGTCACCACCCTGGTCGACGCCACCGGTCTGATCATCTACTTCACCACGGCCAAACTGGTGCTCGGGATCTGACGACGCGCGGCGTGCGCGCGTTCGCGGCGTCTGATCCACCGAGTACCGCGACAGTGCGACGGAACGTTCTCCCCGATGACCGGAAGGTATCGCCGGCACGGGGGGACGTCGGTTGCCGACGCCTACCGAAACAGCGACAAGTCTTGGCGCATGGCCTCTTCGAGTGCCGCGTGATTCGAGCCGGAGAGAAATGGTGGGCAGGCGCAGCCTGATCCTGCCCGATCCCGCTTGCCGACTAGCCCCGGACAGGAGACGAGTTGCCGACACCAGCGTGAAGGTCGAATCGCTCAGCGAAGCGGGACATCTGGTCGAGTGCCTGGTCGGGAGCGGCGCCGACGACGATTCGGGTCACGCCGTGTCCCGCAAGGCCCTCGACACGGTCGATGGACATGTCGATCGACCCCCAGCGTGTGCACTCCAGCGTCGAAGGGTCACGACCCGCCTCTACAGCTGCTGTTCTCGCGATATCCATCTGCTTCGCGCACTCGTCGAGCCGGATGCCGCCGCCGGGGAAATATCCGTCGCCGCGTAGCCCCGCCCGACGCGCCGCCGCGCGACTGGATCCGCCGACGTGAATCGGCAGATCGTTCACGCCATAGGGTTTCGGGAAGCTGACCAGATTGTCGAAAGCGAAGAACTCGCCCTGGTAACTCACACCGTCCGCGCCGCCGGACCACAGCAGGCGCATCGCGTCGATGGCTTCGTCGGCACGACGTCCTCGGGTTGTGTAGTCCACTCCCATCGCGTCGGCTTCACCTGGCAGGGTGCCGAGGCCGACGGTCAATAGGCGCATCCGTCCACGCGACAGCACGTCTATGGTTGCGAGGCGTTTGGCGAGAATGACCGGGTGCCGATACGGCAGCAGCAGTACGCCGGTGCCCAGCAGGATCCGCTCGGTGGCCGCGGCGACGAAGGTCAAGCAGTCGAGCGGGTCCGGATACGGCAACTCGGCGGGGATTTCGTGATCTCCCACTCTCGCACCGGGGTACACCGCGATGTGTTCCGGCACATATATGCCCTCGAAACCACAACTCTCGGCATGCTTGGCAAAGGCGATGATCCGGTCGGGATCGACACCGTAAAAGGGCGTGCTGTAACTGATCGCAAACTTCATGGGCGCTCCTCGCGCGAGAAGGGCAGCAGTGGCCCGGTGGGTGTTGTCTGCGAGACCGATTGGTGGACGGGTGATTACCTGAATTCACAGGCCGGCGGACGTCGCGTATTCATCGCGTCGGTGAGCTGGAGGTGAAGTTGATCCCGGGTAGCATTCAACCGCGCGAGAGCGTCCTCGACCTCGCCCACCTTGCGTCGCAGCACGGCGACCGAGTCCGGACACACATCGCCGGAATCGTTTCCATCCCGCAGGCAGGTGACGAAAGGTCGGATGTCGGCGAGGTCGAACCCGGTGTCGAGCAGTGCCCGAATCTTGCGAACGACCTGTAGTTCTGCCTCGTCGTAAACCCGATATCCATTGGCGCATCGACGGGCCCGGACCAGCCCGCGCTGCTCGTAGTACCGCAATGCGCGGGTGCTTGTTCCGGCCAGCGCCGCCAGCTCACCGATCAGCATCCGATCTCCTCCGATCGACTCGACACCGCAACGCTAAACGTTGTCGCCGGTGTCAAGGCAAGCGTTGCGCGCGGGTACTCGCGCGGGTACTACAGCCCGCACAACGCCAAACGGCGGCGGATAAGTCCGCCGCCGTCGCGCATATCGGTGTAGCTCAGAATTCCCAGTCCTCGTCTTCGGTGTTGACGGCCTTGCCGATCACATAGCTGGAGCCGGAGCCGGAGAAGAAGTCGTGGTTCTCGTCGGCGTTGGGGGACAGCGCCGAGAGGATGGCTGGGTTCACCTCGGTCTCGTCCTTCGGGAACAAGCCCTCGTAGCCCAGATTCATCAGCGCCTTGTTGGCGTTGTAGCGCAGGAACTTCTTGACGTCCTCGGTGAGGCCCACCTCGTCGTAGAGATCCTGGGTGTAGTCGACTTCATTGTCGTAGAGCTCGAACAGCAGCTCGAAGGTGTAGTTCTTCAGCTCGTCGCGCTCGGCCTGGCCGACCAGCTCCAGGCCTTTCTGGTACTTGTAGCCGATGTAGTAGCCGTGCACGGCCTCGTCGCGGATGATGAGCCGGATCATGTCGGCGGTATTGGTGAGTTTGGCTCGCGATGACCAGTGCATCGGCAGGTAGAAGCCGGAGTAGAACAGGAAGCTCTCCAGCAGCGTCGAGGCGACCTTGCGCTTGAGCGGGTCGTCGCCGTTGTAATACCCGAGCACGATCTCGGCTTTGCGCTGCAGGTTGCGGTTCTCCTCCGACCAGCGGAACGCCTCATCGATCTCGCGGGTGGAGCACAGTGTCGAGAAGATCGAGCTATAACTCTTGGCGTGCACCGACTCCATGAAGGCGATGTTCGTGAGCACCGCCTCCTCATGGGGGGTCAGAGCGTCCGGGATCAGGCTCACCGCGCCGACCGTGCCCTGGATGGTGTCCAGCAGGGTGAGGCCGGTGAACACCCGCATCGTCAACTGCTTCTCGTCGGCGGTCAGGGTGTTCCACGAGGGAATGTCGTTGGAAACCGGAACCTTTTCCGGCAGCCAGAAGTTGCCGGTCAGCCGGTCCCAGACCTCGGCATCCTTTTCGTCGGGCACCCGATTCCAGTTGATTGCCGACACCCGATCGATCAGTTTCATCCTGCCTCCACGCCCTTCCCGAGCACACTCCGTCACGGAATTCCTCCCCTTGGAACACTACTCCTTGGGGGTGACAAGTCGATGTAGCACAACACCTTGTGTCGCTGCAGCATCTGTCCGCCAGGCGAAGGTCGCCAGGGCGCGCCGCTCGCGGCCCCCTATTGTGCGGCACACAGCCGGCGTCGACCACATCGGTCCCGAGTGCTCGCGATGGTCGCCAAAGATTTGCTGATTCTTGGGTGCTATCGATCGGCGATGCCCTGACCCGCAGCGCGAGGTGGCAATGGTCCCGGCTGCGGCTGCGGCGGAGTCGTTGCTCGCGGTGCGGGTTCGTCGAGACGCCGCCACGTGGGGGAGCCCGTAGTGCTGGAAGTCACGCCTTTGTGATCGCGGCTGCACAAGGCGATCGCGCGCCGGGCTGTCGCTGTGCCGCATGCGCCGAACGCCGGGGCACTCCGGTGACTGGCCGGCTGCCTGCGCCGATTCGGCTCGATGAACCGATACCTTGGGCCGACAGGTATACCACGCGTTTCGGAAGGAGTGTGTGCAATGACCAGTCACGGCCCGATCGGCACTCGTCCGCTGCTCAGCGACATGACGATCTTCGCGGGCGTGCTCATCCTCGTCGCCGGTGTCCTGCACGTGTTGACAGCTATCGCGGCGATCGCGGGGCGCGACATCTTCGTGGTGACCGAGGATCAGGTGTTCCTGGTCGACGTCACCGCCTGGGGATGGATCCACCTGGTACTCGCCGTGCTCATGGTGACCGCCGGTGTCGGCATCGTCACCGGCAAGACGTGGGGCTACCTCGCGGGCATCGTGCTGGCAGCGCTCAGCATCGTGGACAATTTCCTCTTCGCGTCGATCTACCCGTTCTGGGCGCTGGTGCTGATCGCCGTCGACGTGCTGGTGATCTGGGCACTGGCCAGGCAGCTCGCGGCCGAGTAGCCCGGTACCGAGCGAACCACGGCCGCGGTCTGTCGAGTTCGGCCGCGGCGTCGGCCTGGGCAGGCGCCGGTCAGCTTCGGCTGGCTCGGCGATACCCGATGGTCGCCGGAATGGCGAAGAGGATGACCGCGCCGACCGACCAGGCGACGGTGAGGCCCAGAAGATGGGCCACGGGGCCGCCCTGGGCGAGCGCGCGCATGGCGTCGACAGCGACCGACATCGGTTGATTGCGCACCACCGGTTGGATCCAGGTGGGGTACGCGGCCAAAGGAACGAAACCGGTGCTGAAGAACATCATCAGGGAAGTGAGAATCGTGATTCCCTCCACCAGCGTCGCTTTGGCCGTGAACACGGCGACCGCGGTGACGATGGTGGCGAAGGCCAAACCGAACACGATCGGGACGAGCAAGAAGGCAATGGTCGCCGCCACGCCCTGATGGAAGCGGAAGCCGAGCAGGTAGCCGACCAGCAGAACGGCGAGGGTGCCCACGAAGATCCGACAGCCCTCGGCGAGGATCCGGGAGGCCAGGCCGGAGGCGCGGTGTACCGGCAGGACCCAGAAGCGGGCGAGTAGACCGGTGTCGCGCTCCCGGCCGAGTAGGACGCCACCGACGACCGCGCCGGACAGCGCGCCGATCAGCGCGACCATCGGCACCGAGCCGTAGAGCGCACTCTCGCCGGTGAACTTCTTGATCTGGTTACCGACCACGGTGTCCAACATGATCAGGAGCAGGCAAGGGATGATCAGCGTCTCCAGCAAGGTGACCGGGCTACGGACCCAGCGCAGCAGCAGACGCTGCGTCTGGATCAGCGTGTGCAGTGCCAGTGCCGAGACCGACACCTCCGAGTTGGTGTGGGTTTCGTTCGTGCGATCGGCGAGCAGTGCCATCACACCCTCCTCGCGCTCAACCGGACAACAAAGGGAATGCACAGCAGCACGGTGCCGATCACCCAGGCCACCGGTGGTCCCATCAGCGACCAGGTCACCTGTCCGGCGTTCGGCCCGCTGTCACCGGCGAGCGCCCGCAACCCGATGGCGTACTGCGAGATCGGCTGATTGCGGACGAACGGTTGCACCCACGCCGGAAATTGGTTCGCGGGCGCCAGTCCGGTCGACAGCATGCCGAAGATCAAAGGCGGCAACACCAGCGCCTGCGTGGTCGACTCCGGGCTGCGCGATACCGTCCCGATCACGTCCGCACCCAACGTCAGTGCGATCCCGATGAGCAGCGACAACAGCAGGAAACCGAGGGTGTGCGCGGTGTCGAGATAGAAACGGAAGCCGATGACGTGCCCGCAGATCAACGCGGTGATCAATGCGATGACCAGACGAAAGACGTTGCTGGACATCCGCGCCGCGACCGGGACCAGTGGGCCGACCGGCATGGAGCCGAACCGCCGGTTGAGTCCGGCGACCGAATCGGTGGCGGCGCGGAAGGCCGAGGATACGGCGGTGAACGCGGCAGCCTGCAAGATCACGATCGGCATCATGAACTGCGCGTAACTGCTGAACCCCGTGCCCGCGAACGTCATCACGGTCCGCAGCGGAATGTAGAAACTCGCGGTGAACGTCGCGGGCGCCAGCACCGAGGCGAGCACCTCGCCGGTTCGGACCGATGGAGCGATCAGCCGCGTGCTGAGCACCCACCACTGCTGCGTGCGCATCGGCGCGGCACGAATCTCGGTGAGCCAGGTCGCGGCCGTCACGAGACGACCTCCGGCTCCGCGATGTCCTCCACTGTCGCCAGATGTCCGGTCAACTCCAGGAATACGTCGTCGAGCGACGGCCGGCGCAGCGCGATGTCGACCAGTTCGACCCCGGCGCCGTCGAGTCTGCGCAGCGCTTCGGCGAGTGTCTTGGCGCCGTCCGGAGCCGGAATGGCGATCCGATCGGTTTCGGCGGTCACCGCCGTCCGGCTGTCCAGCGGCAGCAACGAACCCAGTGCCGCGGCGACGGCGGGCAGGTCCTTCAGATCCAGTGGCACCACCTCGCAGTAGCTGCCTCCGGTCCGCGACTTCAGCTCGTCGGCCGTGCCCTGGGCGATCACCACGCCGTGGTCGATGACGATGATCCGATCGCTGAGCGCGTCGGCCTCCTCCAAGTACTGGGTGGTGAGCAGGGTGGTGATGCCTTCCTTCTTGAAGCCGGACACCAGGTCCCAGACGCCCTGTCTGCTGCGTGGATCGAGCCCGGTGGTGGGTTCGTCCAGGAACACGACGTCGGGCCGCACGACGAGACCGCACGCGATGTCGATACGTCTGCGCATACCGCCGGAATAGGTGCCGACTCGACGCCCCCCGGCGCGTTCGAGATCGAACTCGGTGAGCAACTCGTCGGCGCGGCTGCGGGCATCGCGCTTGCGCAGGCCCATCAGTCTGCCGAACAGCACGAGGTTCTCGTAGCCACTGAGCATGTCATCCAACGCGGCGTACTGGCCGGTGAGCATGATGCTGCGGCGCACCGCCGTCGGGTCGGCGACCACGTCGTGCCCGGCGACCAGCGCGCGACCGCGATCCGGCACGATCAACGTGGACAGGATGTTCACCATGGTGGTCTTGCCCGCGCCGTTCGGTCCGAGGATGCCGAGCACCTCGCCCGGTTCGGCCGCGAAATCGATGCCACGCAAGGCGTGGACCGCGCCGAAGGATTTCTCGATTCCCTCGACGACGACTCCTTGCTCGGAACTCATCCTCTTCCTCCCAGATGTTCGTCGAGCACGCGCGCGATGATCGGCAGCGCCCGCGGTGCGGTCAGCTCGTAGTGGGTGACATCGATGTCGTGGTTGGTGATCTCGCCGGTCACATACGGTCGCCAGCCGTCCGGACCGAAGATGTCGGAGGTATCGACGGTCGCGCTGAAATACACCATGTCGCCATCGAACACCGGGCGTTGATAGCCGGTTCTGGTCCGTGCCGACGCGTTGTACGACGCGGCCATCCGTTCGAGCGTGTCCGCGTCGATGAGCGACAGGCCGCCGAGGCGTTCGCGGATCAGGTCGGCCGCCTCCTGCGCGGTCGCCTCGGCGGGCACCTCGTGGATGCCGAGGACCGAGCCGAACGCGTTGACGAACCCGCCCGCGGTGAGTCGCTCGATACTGTCGCCGTCGATGTCGGCGGTATCGGCGTCCAGCAGCGCGACCACGCCGACCTGCGCGCCCTGCGCCTTCAGTTTCGTCGCGATGGCGTGGGCGATCAGCCCGCCGAACGACCAACCGAGCAGGTGGTAGGGCCCTTCGGGTTGCAGGGCGCGGATCTCGCGCAGGTAGCGGTCGGCGAACTCCTCGATCGAGCGCGCCGAGGGCTCGTGGCCGCTCAGGTCGGGCGCCTGTAAACCATAGATCGGTCGGCCGGGTGCGAGGGCGTCGGCCAAACCCGAGTAGGTCCACGACATTCCGGATGAGGGGTGCAGGCAGAACAGTGCGGGTTCGGCACCGCCGAGCCGGATCGGCAGCACCACGTCCAGGCTGAGCCCACCCGGCGTGGGCGCGGCGGGAGCCGTCGCGGCGGCTTCTTCGGCGGCGGCCTCCTGTGCGGCCGGCGACTGGGCGAAACGAGCCGCGGCGCTCAGTGTTTCGACCCACAGGTCGGCCAGTTCGGCTACCTCCTCCTGCATGAGCAGCGTCGACGGGAAGCCGAAGCTTGCCTGTAGTCGGTCGCCGATCACCACGGCGTTCACATCGATGGCCGACTGCAAGGGAACCTCCGGATGCTCGGCGGCATGCAGCTCGCCGAGTTCGTCGGTCGGCAGCCAGCCGAGACCTTCCAGCCCGGCCGGGATATCGCCGGTCGAGTACCTGCCGAGGTAGTTGAAGCCGATCCGGCCCGGCAGCCGTTCGGGAAGCTGTCGCGCGGTCGCGGGATTCAGGTAACGCAGGAGACCGAACCCGATGCCCTTGTCCGGAACCGTGAGCAGCTGATGTTTGACCGCGCGGATCGCCGCGCCCATGCCGGGGCCGCCGGCGAGCGCATCGTCGACATCGATGCCCGTCAGATTCAGCCGCACCGGGTAGATGCTGGTGAACCAGCCGATCGTGCGAGACAGATCGGCGCCGGGAACCACTTCCTCCTGCCTGCCGTGGCCTTCCAGCCGCACCAGCGCGGTCGGTTCGGCGCTGTCGCGCCAGCGCACCAGCGTGAGCGCCAAAGTGGCCAGCAACGCGTCGTTGACGCCGCCATGGAACAGGCCGGGCAAGGTCGTGAGTAACGCGGCGGTGACCTCCGCCGAGACCTCTCGCTCGATCATGCGCAACGCGCCGGTCCGGTCGATCGCGGGATCCAGCTCGCGCGGGCCGATCAGCGGATCGGGTCCGGCGAGGACGTCGCGCCAGTACGCCAACTCGGCCGTCCTGCCTTCGGAGCGCGCTTCCTCGGCCAGGGCGTGCGACCAGCGGCGCATCGAGGTCCCGGTCTCCGCGAGCACCGGGATGGCGCCGGCCGCCACCTGTGCCCAGGCCGCGACCAGATCCGGCACCAGGATGCGCCATGACACGCCGTCGATCACCAGATGGTGCGCCACCACGATCATCCGGCCCGGGCTGGTACGGACACCCGCGTCGCCCACCGGGTCGAGCCAGAGGAATTGCAGCACGGTGCCGTTCGCCGGATCGAGCCGGTTCGCCGCGGCATCCAATTCGGTCGCCGCGAATTCGCGCACGTCGATCCGGTCGGTGGCGTCGAACTCGACACGGTGTACCAGCGCGTCCACGTCGACCGAGCCGGGCGGGCCGACCAACAGGCGCGGCTCGCTGTCCCCGTCGGTGACCAGCCGGGCGCGCAACATGTCATGTCGATCCACCGCGGCGGTGAGGACCGACACGATCTGCGACCTTTCGATCCCGACCGGCAGTTCCAGCACCGCGGTCTGAACGAAGCGGTCGTAGTTGCCGCCACGCTCCAGCATGTAATGCACGATCGGCGGCAGCGGCAGCTCGCCGACGCCGCCGCCGGGCAGTTCGTCGAGCGTCACCGCGGTGCCGGCGGCGTCGACGGCCGCCGCGATGGCCGCCACCGTGCGGTGCTCGAACACCTGCAGCGGCGTGCAGGTGATGTCGTGCTGCTTGGCCCGGGACACCAGCTGAATCGCCAGGATGCTGTCACCGCCGAGCGCGAAGAACGAATCGTCGGCGCCCACCTTCTGCACCCCGAGTAGCTCCCCGAATATCTCGGCGAGCACCTGCTCGGTCGGCGTGGCCGGGACGCGGTATTCGGTGCGGTCCGCGGTGAATTCCGGTGCGGGCAGCGCGTTGCGATCGAGCTTGCCGACCGCGTTGAGCGGAATCTCCGCCAGCACGACGAATGCCGAGGGCACCATGTAACCGGGCAGGGTGTCCGCGGCGAAGGCGCGCACCTTCGCCACGTCCAGATCGACCCCGGGTGTGCGGACGAGGTATGCGGCCAGCGCGGTCGCCCCGGTGGGACCGGGCACGCCGAGCGTCACCGCGAAGTCCACGCCGTCGGCGCGGCCGAGTACCGCGTCGATTTCGCCGAGCTCGATGCGCTGACCGCGTACCTTGACCTGGAAATCGGTGCGGCCGAGATATTCCAGTTCGAGTCCGGCATCGGCGCGGATCCACCGCACCAGATCGCCGGTGCGGTAGATCCGTTCGCCCGCCGCGCCGTAGGGGTTGGCGTGGAAGCGAGCGGCGGTGAGACTCGGCCGTGCTCGGTACCCGCGGGCCAGTGCGGAACCGGCCAGATACAGTTCGCCGGCCACGCCCACCGGGACCGGGCGTAGTCGGTCGTCGAGTACCAGAACGGCCGCACCGTGGATCGGCGTGCCGATGGTGACCGTCTCGCCGACCGTCAGCGGCGCGGAACCCGTTGCCCAGATCGTGAATTCGGTGGGACCGTACAGGTTGACCATGGTGCGGTCCGCGGCCCAGCGTTCGATCAGTTCGGCGCCGACTGCCTCACCGGCCACCGCGAGCACCCGCACGCTGGTCACCTCGGCGGGGTCGAGGGTAGCCAGCGCCGAGGGGGTGATCACCATGTGCGTGACCTGTTCGGTGTCGATCAGTTCGGCGAGCGGGTCGCCGCCGAACACCTCGGGCGGCGCGATCACCGACGTGCCGCCGGAGCCGAACGCCATGATCGCTTCGAATACCGACGCGTCGAAGCTCGGCGAGGCCACCTGCAGCACCCGGGACGATTCGTCCACGCCGAGTGCGGCGCGCTGCGCCGCGACGAGGTCGGCGATGCCGCGGTGGGACACCGAGACTCCCTTCGGAGTCCCGGTCGAACCCGAGGTGTAGATCATCCACGCCGCATTGTCCGGCCGGACGGGACCGGGCAGTTCGCTCTCCGATAGCGGGTGGCTGCTCGCGGCGCCCCAGCGTTCGACAACGGTGAGGTCGTCGAGCACCAGCCATTGCGTGCTGTCGGGCAACATGGGACGGAACGCGGCGAGGGTGAGGCCGACCGTGGCACCGGAATCGGTGAGCATGTGGTCGATGCGGTCCACCGGGTGCTTCGGATCGACCGTGAGGAAGGCCGCGCCTGTCTTCGCGACCGCCCACATACCGGTTAGTAGCTCGGCTGACCGCGGAAGACCAAGCGCCACAACAGTCTCCGGGCACATATTCGCCTCGAGCAGCACTCGCGCCAGACGGTTGGAGTGCGCATCGATTTCCCGGTAACTGGTGGTGTGGCCACCGATCGCCAGTGCCGGGTGATCCGGCCACCGCTGGGCCGCCTCGGCGAGCAGTCGTGGAAGCGTGGTCGTTCCGGTGGTTTCGGGACCGCGCACCGGGACCAGCGTCGCGCGTTCGGCCTCGTCCAAGAGAACGATGTCAGCGATGCGGACCTCGGGTCGGGCTATGACGGCGGCGAGAATGCGCCGCCACCGGTCGGCGAACGCGACCATCGTCGCCTCGTCGAACAGGTCGGTCGCGAAGGTCAGCACGGCGTCGATCCCGGACGGCGCACTCCCGGTGACGTGCTCGCGGAGGTCGAGAGTGAGGTCGAACTGCGAGGCGTTCCGGTCGAAATCCTCGATCTCGAACCGCAATCCGGGCAGCTCCAACACCGGCTCGACGAAGTTCTGCAACGACAGCGACACTTGGAACAGCGGGTGGTGCGCGGTCGAGCGGGTCGGATCGAGCACCTGGACCAGCCGCTCGAACGGAACGTCCGCGTTGGCGAAGGCATCCAGATCCGTGGACCGGACCGTGTCCAGGAACGCCGCGAAGCTCACGCTGGTGTCGACCCGGGTGCGCAGCACCATGGTGTTGACGAACATGCCGACGAGTTGGTCGAGCGCCTCCTCGCCGCGCCCTGCGATCGGCGTGCCGATCACCACGTCGTCTGTCCCGCCCAGCCGGGCGAGCAGCACCGCGAGCGCGGCATGCACGACCATGAACGGGCTGACGTGCTGACCGGTCGCGAATTCGACCAGCGCGCTGTGCAATTCGGCATCGATGGTGAAGTCGAACTCCGCACTGTGCATGGATTGCACCGCGGGGCGCGGACGATCGGCGGGGAGCTCGAGCACATCGGGCGCGCCGGTCAGGGTGTCGCGCCAGAATCGAATCTGGTTCGCCGCAGTAGATTCCGGGTCCGCCTCGTCGCCGAGCACCTCCCGGTGCCAGAGCGCGAAGTCGGCGTACTGCACCGCGAGGGGGACGCGGGTGGCGTGCGTGCCGGTCGTGCGTTCCGAATACGCCGCGACCAAGTCGGCGGCCAGCGGCGCCATCGAGGCGCCGTCCGCACTGATGTGATGGACCACCAGGACGACGACATGCATCGGCACAGAGTTGGTGCCGCTCGGCTCGGGACCCGCTGCATAGCCGGAGGGGACCGGCGCCGGGCCGGTGTCGGGGCCGGACGAGACGGGAGCAGCGCCGGTGAAGGGGCTCGAGGTCACCGGCCCGGCGCCGGAGGGCGCCTGCTGCGCCGTGTCGTGGATCCGGAACAGGCCGACCCGCAGCGGCGGCTGGGTGGTGAGGTCGAATCCGTCACTCGCCAGCGCGGTGATACGCGCGCGCAAGGCAGCGCCGCCTTCGGTATCCAGCACCGGCATGGCCGGCGCGGCCACCTCGGTGCCGACCACCACCTGGCGCGGGCCGTCCGCGTCGGCGGGATAGAGCGTGCGCAGGCTCTCGTGTCGCTCGACCACGTCCGCGAGGGCGGCCCGCATCGCCTCGATGTCCAGCTCACCGGTGAGCCGAAGCGCCACCGCGATGTTGTAGGCGGGCGAGGCCGGATCCATCCGATTGAGCACCCACATCCGCTGCTGTGCCGGGGACAGCGGAACGCGATCCGGCCGGATCCGCGGCGCCAGCGTGAACCGGCCGGGCGCGTCGCCGGTGGCGGGAACCACCCGGGCGGATAGTTGGGCGACGGTCGGCGCGTCGAACAGGTCGCGCAGCGCGATCCGGGATCCGAGCGCGGCGTTCACCCGCGCGACCACCTTGGTCGCGCTGAGCGAGTTGCCGCCGAGTTCGAAGAACGATTCGTCGATGCTGACCCGCTCGCTGCTGAGCACCTCACCGAACACCGCGGCAACCGCTTCCTCGACCGGTGTGCGCGGCGCGAGATAGGGTCGGCGGGTGTCCGAGAAGTCCGGCACCGGAAGGGCTTTGCGGTCCAGTTTGCCGACCGGGGTCAGCGGAATCGAGTCCAGCACGACCAGATAGCCGGGCACCATGTAACCGGGCAGCTCGGCGGCCACCTGCCCGCGCAGCCGCTCGACATCCAGTCGCACGCCCTCGGCGGGCAACACATAGGACACCAGCACGGTGGTCCCGGCCGGGCCGGTGCGGCCGATGGTCACCGCGTACTCCACCTCGTCGTCGCGCGACAGCACCGCGTCGATCTCGCCGAGTTCGATGCGCAGCCCGCGGATCTTGACCTGGAAGTCGCTGCGGCCCAGGTATTCCAATTCGTAGCCGCCGTCGCGCCCGCGCACCCAGCGCACCATGTCGCCGGTGCGGTACATGCGCCCACCCGGCTCGCCGAACGGGTCGGCGACGAAGCGGCCGGCCGTCATCTCGAACCGGTTGAAGTAGCCGCGGGCCAGCGCGGGACCCGCCAGGTACAGCTCACCGGCCACGCCCGCCGGCACCGGGCGCAGCCAGGTGTCGAGCACCACGGTGGCCGCGCCGCGGACCGGACCGCCGATCGTGACCGGCTCGCCCGCAACGAGCTCGCCGGGACCTGTCGCCCAGATGCTGAACTCGGTAGGGCCGTACAGGTTCACCATGCGCCTGCCTGGCACCCACCGCTCGATCAGCTCCGGCGTCGCGGCCTCACCCGCGACCGCCAGCACCCGCAAATGGTCGAGTCCGGTGGGTTCCATGGTGGCCAGCGCCGACGGCGTGATCACCGCGTGCGTGATCCGCTCGGTGCGCAGCAGTCGCTCGAGTTCGGCGCCGCCGTAGACATCCGGTGGCGATACGACCAGTCTGCCGCCCGCGCCGTGCGCGGTCAGCAACTCGAAGACCGACGCGTCGAAGCTGGGCGAGGCCACCTGCAGCGCACTGGCGGTGTGGTCGAGCCCGAGCGTCTCCCGCTGCGCTGTCACGAGATTCGCGATGCCGCGGTGACTGAGCAGCACGGCCTTCGGTTTGCCGGTGGAGCCGGAGGTGTAGATCAGGTAGGCGGTCTGGTCGAGAATGATGGGCCCGCCGCGCTCGTCGTCGGTGATCGGCGCGTCGGACACGGTCATCACCCGGCGAATAGTGTTGAGGTCGTCCAGCAGCAGCCAGTCGATGGTGCCTGGCAGTGTCTCGCCGGTCGCGGTCACCGTCACGCCGATCGGCGCCTTCGAATCGGTCAGCATGTGCTCGATCCGTTCCACCGGATAGTTCGGATCCAGCGGAGCGAACGCGGCGCCGGTCTTGGCCAGCGCCCACACCGCCACCACCGATTCCAGCGACCGGGTGAGTGCGAGCACGACGAACACCTCGCGACCGACACCACGGCGCAGCAGCACGCGCGCGAAACGGTTGGACCACGCGTCGAGTTCGCCGTAGGACATGGTGAGTTCGCCCGCGGTGACGGCGATCGCGTCGGGGTCGATGCGCGCGCCCTCGGTGAGGAGCTCGGGCAGCGTCCGCGGCGGCACCGACTCCGCCCCGCGGACCGGAAGCAGCGCGGCGCGTTCGGCGTCGTCGCAATACTGCAGCTCGGAGACCAGCGCCCGGGGATTCGCGGCGAGCTGGGTGAGCAGTCGGACGAAGCGATCCAGCAGCGGCTGCGCCTGCTCAGGGGTGAGCTGGTCGGCCATGTACTTCACCGTGATCCGTAGCGTGTCCTGACCCTCGGCGCCGCGCAGTGGAATCACCATGAGGTTCAGCGGGTACGGTGCCGCGTCGGTCGTGTCGACATCGAGCACCCGCATGCCGGCGATGTCCAGTGCTCGCGACAGCGCCGCGCGATCGATCGGGTACGACTCGAAAACGGTGAGGGTGTCGAACAATTCAGCGACTCCGACCGCTTGATGAATGGCGGCGAGGCCGACATGCTGATGGTCCATCAGCCGCGCCTGCTCGGCCTGTAGCCGCGCGAGCAGGTCGACCACCTGCTCGGCCGGGTCGAGCCGAACCCGCACCGGCAGCGTGTTGATGAACAGGCCGACCATCTCCTCGACCCCGGCCAACTCCGGCGGCCGGCCGGAAACCGTACCGCCGAACACCACGTCGGTACGGCCGGTGAGCATCGCCAGCAGCATCGCCCACGCGGCCTGCACCAGCGTGTTCACCGTGGCCCCCGCGTCGCGGGCGGCGCCTTCCAGCTGCGCCACCATGGCGCGGGACAGATCGCTGGACACCATGCCGTTCTCGGTCGATTCGATACCGGCGAGAGTGGGCACGGCCCGGGTCGGTGTGTCCACGCCGGCCAGCGAGTTCGTCCAGGCGGCCAGTGATCCCGCGTCGTCCGTGGACTGCAGCCAGGTCAGGAACTCGCGGTAGGAGTGCGCGGGCGGCAGGGCGGACGCGTCGCCCCGGGTGACATACAGGCCCAGTAGCTCACGCACGAGCAGCGGCGCCGACCACCCGTCCAACACCAGGTGGTGATTGGTCAGCAGGAACCGGTAGGTGTCCGGTGCGGTCCGGATGAGTGTGCAGCGCAACAGCGGGGGCCGATCGAGTTCGAACCGCGTGCGTGCGTCGACGGCGATCACCCGCTGGAGTTCTCGCTCGCGTTCGTCGTCGTCGTCGATTCCGGTGAGATCCACGTCGTGCCAGTGGATCTCGGCGTCGGCGAGGACGAGCTGACGCGGTCCGTCCGCCGTCTCCACGAAGGCGACGCGCAGATTCTCGTGCCGTGCCACCAGGGCCTGCGCGGCGCGGCGCAGTCGGGCCGGCTCGACGGTACCCCCCAAGGTGAGCAGCGATTGGACCGTATAGCGGTCGGCGGTGTCGGAGTCGTAGAGCGCGTGGAACAGCAGGCCGTACTGTAGCGGCGAGAGCGGCCAGACGTCGACGAGAGTCGGGAACTCGCGCGCCCAGGTGTCGATCTGGTCTTGGCTGAGGGTGACCAGATCGAAGTCCGAGGGCGAATGTCCTCCGGCGCCCGCCTGCTGCGCGTGCTCGGTGAACCCGTCGAGCGCCTGTGCCCACAGCGCGGCGAGTTCGGCGACGTCCGCCTCATCGAGGAGACGGGAGGCGTAGGACCAGGTCACTTCGAGGCCGGCATCGGTGAGGACGGCGTTGACGTCCACCACGGCAGCGAGCGGCGCACGGTCGTCCTGGGTCGCCGCGAAGCGCTGCGGCAGCCACGGGCCGGTGTCGCCGCCGGTGGTGGCGCGGCTGAGATAGTTGAAGCTGATCTGCGGGGTGGGCGAGTCGGCCAGCACCGCGCCGGTGTCCGGGTCGAGGTAGCGCAGCATGCCGAACCCGATGCCCTTGTCCGGCAGGGCCCGCAGTTGTTCCTTGGTGGCCTTGATCGCGGCGCCCGCCGCTGCACCGCCGCCGAACGCGTCGGCCAGATCGATGTCGGCCAGGTCGATGGCGACCGGATAGGCGCTGGTGAACCAGCCGACGGTGCGCGCGACGTCGGCGCTGGGCAGGATGGCCTCCGCGCGGCCGTGGCCTTCGAGGGTGAACAACGCCGAAGTCCGACCGCGCCACCGGGACACCGCCATCGCGAGCCCGGCGAGCAACACGTCGTCGGCGCCGCAGTGGAAGCGGTCCGGCACGGCGGTCAGCGCAGCGTGCGCGATCTCGGGCGGGACGACGGTCGTCAGGTGCGCCACGGTGGCCGCCACGTCGATCGCGGGGTCCATCGCCGCCGCGCCGACCGCGGGATCGGGCGTGGCCAGGATGCGCTGCCAGAGCGGCAGTTCCGCGGTGCGACCGGCGGCGTGCTCGCGCAGGCCGTGTGCCCAACGCCGGAACGATGTGCCGACCGGCGCGAGTGTGCCGCCCAGCGTCGCGGTGGCGAGATCCGGCAGCAGAATGCGCCAGGAGACGCCGTCGGTCACCAGATGGTGCAGCACCAGCCACAGCAGCGGCTCGGCGTCTGCCCGTTCGATCATCACGAACCGTGCGACCACCCCCGATTCGGGGTCGAGCAGGTCTGCGGCCCGGTGCACCGCACGTTCGCGGACCTGGTCGGCGTCGGTGTCCGCGGTCACGACCTCGAGCAGGCGGTCGGCGTCCACCTCACCGGGTTCGGCGACCATCCAGGTCCAACCGGAGCCGGTGCGTCGCAACGTCGAGCGCAACAGGTCGTGGTGGTCGAGCAGTACCTGAATCGCCGCGACGAGCTCGGCGCGCTCGGTTCCCGCGGGCAGCCCGATCAGCACGGCCTGGGCATATCGGCGCCAGGAGTCGCCCTGCTCCAGCATGGCGTGCACGATCGGCGTGAGTTCCACCTCGCCCACTCCGCCGCCGGGCAGCTCGTGCACCACTGTGGACGGCACCGCGGTGGCGACCGCGGCCAGCGCGGCGACGGTCTTGCGTTCGAACACGTCCCGCGCGCTGAACCCGATCCCCGCGGCCTTCGCACGCGACACCAGGTGAATGGAGACGATGCTGTCACCGCCGAGCGCGAAGAAACTCTCGTCGACGCCGACCGATTCCAGCCCGAGCACCTCCGCGAACAGTGTGGCCAGCACCTCCTCGCGCGGGGTGGACGGTGGCCTGCTCACGATCGTGCGAGCGCCGAAATCCGGCGCGGGCAAAGCCTTACGGTCCACTTTGCCCAGCGGCGTCAGCGGAACAGTGTCGAGGACCATGACTACCGACGGCACCATGTAGGCCGGAAGCGACCCTCCGGCGGCCGCTTTCACTGCTTCGGGATCGATCTGCCTGCCCGGCTCGGGCAGCACGTAGGACACCAGCGCGGTCGCGCCCGAACCGGTTTCGACACCGAGGGTGAGCGCGAAGTCGACGCCCGGATGCCGCTGCAGGGCAGCGTCGATCTCGCCGAGTTCGATGCGGAAACCGCGCACCTTCACCTGGAAGTCGCTGCGGCCCTGGTATTCCAGTTCCAGTCGGCCGTCGCGCTCGATCCAGCGGCCCAGGTCGCCGGTGCGGTACATGCGCTCGCCCGTCGCGTACGGGTTGGCGACGAATCGATCGGCGGTCAGCCCGTTGCGCCGATGGTAGCCGCGTGCCACCCCG
Source organism: Nocardia sp. NPDC049190 (assembly GCF_040648115.1). Lineage (NCBI taxonomy): Bacteria > Bacillati > Actinomycetota > Actinomycetes > Mycobacteriales > Nocardiaceae > Nocardia > Nocardia sp. NPDC049190. The sequence goes on along the minus strand of NZ_JBEZDE010000007.1, from coordinate 210,007 downwards.
GAACCCGCGAGGTAGAGCTCGCCGGTGGTGCCGGCGGAAAGCGGACGAAGCCATGGATCGAGCACGACCGCCGACACGCCGCGTGCCAAGCCGCCGATGGTGATCGGTGCACCCGGGGTCATCGGCCCACTCAGGGTTACGGTGACCGTCGTTTCGGTGGGGCCGTATCCGTTCAATACCGTGCGGCCGGACCACTTGGCGACCAGTTCGGGTGGGCAGGCGTCGCCGCCGACGATCACAGTGCGCAGATCGGGCAGTGTCGCCGGATCCAGCGACCCGACGACGGTCGGGGTGACGTTGAGGTGGGTCACGCGATGCTCGCGCAACACCCGCGCCAGCTCCGCGCCGGCGTACGCCGACGGCGGTACGACAACCAGCGTCGCTCCCGCTGCCAGCGTGACCAGGATCTCCTCGACCGAGATATCGAAGCTTGGCGAAACAGCGTGCGCGACAACGGATTCAGCATCGATGCCGAATCCCGCGCCGGAGTTGGCGACCAGATTCGCCAGTCCGCGGTGGGCGACGAGTACGCCCTTCGGCAGCCCCGTGGAGCCCGAGGTGTAGATGATGTACGCGGCTTGGTCGGGGTGCACCGCGGCGTGGCGCTCGGAGTCGGTGATCGCCGCCGCCTCCTGCGCGATCACCGCACGCTCGGTGGTCTCGTCGTCGAGGACCAGCCAGTTCATCCGGTCCGGCAGGGACGTTCGCGCTGTCGCGACCGTGACGCCCGCGACGACCCCGCTGTCGCTGAGCATGTGCTCGATTCGGTCGGCGGGATAGGTCGGGTCGATCGGCACGAATGCCGCGCCCGTCTTGGCCACCGCGAGCATCGCCAGCACCGACTCGGTCGACCGAGGAATCGAGATCGCCACGGCGCGTTCGGGGCCGGCACCGGACGCGATCAGCACCCGCGCCAAGCGATTGGTGTAGTCGTCGAGCCGGCGGTAGGTCAGTGCGGTTGCTCCCGCCACCAGTGCGGTCGCCTGCGGATCGAGCGCTACGCCGGCGGCGAGGATGTCGGGCAGCGTTCGCGGCGCGACATCCCGCGGCCCACGGACGGGGGCGTAGTTCGCGCGTTCGCCGTCCGAGAGCACTGAAACGGTTGCCAGCGGCGCGTCCGGTCCCGCCGCCAGGAACCGGTGCAGGAACGACAGGAACCGTCGGTGCTGGGCCGCCAGTTCGCTGTCGCCATAGAGGTTGGCGTTGGCCTGGAAGTCGATATGCGTGCTCTCGCCGCCGACGCCGGGATAGAGGTTGACGAACAAGTCGTCGATCAGCCCGGAGGTCAGCACGTGTAACCGTCCGGTGACCGTGCCGAGCTGGATTCTGGAGTCGACCATCATCAGATTCACCGTGGGGCCGAACGACACGGTCTCGTCCATCGACCAGCCGAGATCGCGGAAAATGTCCTCCTGGCGGTAGCGCTGACGTCGCAGTGCCCCGGTCAGCTCGCCCTGGGCGGCCCGGATGACGTCACCGACCGTCGTGGTCGGCGACAAGCGCAGCCGCAGCGGGACGACGTTGGCGATCATGCCGCCGGAACGGCGCAGCGTCGCGGTGGTGCGCGCGGAGACCGGAAGGCTCAGCACAACTTCGTGTGCGCCGGTCATCGCGGACAAATACGCGCCGAACGCGGCGACCACGGTCGGCGCTACCCCGGACGACGCCTGCTTCGCCACGGCGTCGAGCAGCTCGGCGGTGTCGGCGGGCAACCCGCCCGAGACCCGGTTCGGGTGCGCGTCCACATCGGCGGTGCGGCCGGCGAGACTCACCGGGTCGGCTATGCCGTCGAGGTGCTCGAGCCAGTACGCACGATCGGTGCCGAACCGATCCGAACTGCGATAGGCCAGGTCGGCATCGACAATGGTGCGCAGATCCTCCGCTGTCGACGGGGGTGGCTGCCTGCCCTCGACAGCGGCGTTGTAGAGCTCTCCGGTGCGCTGCACCATGGTGAGCGCGCCCATCCCGTCGAGCACGATGTGGTGGATCCGCGAATACCAGAACCAGCGATCCGCGCCGATCCGCAGCATCGCGACTCGCACCAGCCGGTCGCGGGCCAGCTCCAGCGGCGCTTGGTACTCCGCGCGCATCCAGGCGTGCGCGGCCTCCTCCGGGTCGGGCGCGTCGCGGAAATCTATCGTGGTCAGGCTGTCATCGAGGGTGCTGTCCACGACCTGGAACGGATGCCCGTCGACCTCGATCAGGCGCAGGTATCCGGTACCGAATTCGCGCCCGGCCTGACGCGCCGCGCGCGCGAGCAGGTCGAGATCGATGTGTCCGGTCAGTTCGACGTACTGAGCGATCGAGATCGGTGTGTCGCCCGCGATGTGCTGGGCGAACCAGATGCCGCGCTGGGCCGCCGAGAGGGGGAACGCCCCATCCGGGAGAACTGTGTCGGTGTCGGTTGGCGAAAGCGAAGGCTGTTGCATGAGGTGTCCTACGTTCTGACCGCGTCCCAGCGGCCGGGGTAGTGACCGCCCGCAGCTACCGCGGTAGTGGTAGTACCTGCCACCGCACAGTTGGCGGCAAGTCAATTCTGAACCGGCGCGCTCCGCGCCGACAGGGTATTGCGCACACTGCGCGACCCGAACGTTCGATGTCCGGGTCGCGTAGCGGGGGTTCGTGCCGGTCAGGCCGCCGAGGTCGGCAGGGAGCACAGATCGGTAACGTCGATCGGCGCGTCGGAGCTGGTCAGGTAGCTCTGCAGGGTGGACCGCTCGTCCAACGCGAGCCAATCGATTGTGTCGGTAAGTTCCGGGCGCAGGTCTTTCGTGGTGATTCCCACGGTGGTGCCGAGCGCGAACGAGCCGTCGTCGGTGACCGGGATCGCCGTGGCGCCGATCTTGACGGCGGCCCGCTCGGCCACCACGGACTCGATCGACTGGTCGACCGCGATCGCGATGCGGACGCCGGGGCCCGCGCCGGCGCCCAGCAACAGCCGGGCAAGGCGGTTCGACCACCGATCCAGTTCGGCGTAGGTGAGGTCACAGTCGGCGGTGGACACCACGACCGCGTTCGGGTCCACCTCGGCAACGGGACGTGCCAGCGGCAGCACGAAGAGGTTGTCGGTGATCGAATCGGTGAGCGTGTCCATGTCGTGTCCTCGGGTCGGAGAAGAGGTGAAGTGCGTACCTCTGAATCTCGTCCTCGAGCCGGACTTTCGACAGCAACCCCAGCGCTGGTCAGCGCACTCCCAGGGTGGGTAAAACCACACCCAAGGGGTACCGGTCGATCAATCCGTGACGAAGCCGTTGAGTGTATTGCGCAGATCGGCGACCAGCGCACGGGCCGCAGTGAGGCCGTCGCCGTGCCAGACCGTGTCCTCGACGGCGAACACCCGGTGATCGGTCGCGGCGCCGAGTTCCTTCCACTCCTCGGTGCGCAGCACGGCCTCGCCGTGCTTCTTGCCCTCGGCTCCGGCGAGGATCACGTAGATCAAGTCGCCCTCCACCTTGGTGGCGAACTCGCCCGCTCGCACGTCGAACGAGGCGCCACGCTGGACGGCGGGACGCTGCACGCCGACGTCGCCCAGAACCTGACCGGCGAAGCTGTCACCGCCCTCGATCCGATCGGCATCCGCGGTGAATCGGATGACCGAGGCCTGCGTCTGGCTCGCTGCGATCGCTGTTCCGGAGTCACGCGCCTCGGTGCGGTAACTGTCCAACGCGGACCTCGCGGCATCGCTCCGGCCCAAACCTGCCGCGAACGCGGCGAATTCGGCCTGCCACCGGTTGCCCGAGCCGACCAGCACAGTGGGGGCGATCGCCCGCAGAGCGTCGAAACTGGCCGCGCCGGTGGGGATGTCACCCAAAATCAGGTCAGGGCGTAGGTCGGCGATCCTGGCCGGATCAGGCTGCGCGGCCGATCCCACGCCGGGAATCTTCAACACGCCGGTACCGAGATAGGCGGGCTGTGCGCGCGGACCGTCGAGGACCACCGTGCCGACGACCCGCTCCCACAGGCCCAGCGCACAGACCGCATCCAGCGCGGAGGTAGTGAGTACGACAATGCGCTGCGGGTCGGCAGGCACCTCCGAGACGCCCGCGGCGTGTGTGACAGTGCGGGTGGCGCCGCCGGCCGGGTCCGGCGCGCTCGGCAGCGCGCACGCCTGGGAAGTGTCGCGCTCCAGCCCCACCACGCCCGCACCCGCGATGTTGGTCGTAGTGCGCACGATCGAGGCATCGTCGTCGCTCTTGCCACCACATCCCGCCGCGAGAACGGTGACACACACCGCCGCGACCGCGATCATCCGGCGGCCTACCGCAGCAGCGGGTCCGGAAAAAGCTGTGCGGTTTCGGAGACGAACGAAGGCGCTCAGCGACATGCGGGTGAGGGTACCGGGTGGGCTGGGTTTGTTTGGCAGCGCCTGCGGCGCTGCGGGTTCGCGGCCCCTGTGTGGCTCCCGGGCCGCGAACAGGGAATGCTCGGTCTCGCTTCGCTCGGAAGTTGAGGTGGGCCGATGTAGTGCGCTGGAAGGTATGTGTGGACGGGTGGTGTTCGGTCTTGCCTTGTTCGGAAGTTGAGGTGGGGCGATGTGTTGTGTTGGAGGGTAAGTACGGGTGGTGTTCGATCTTGGTTCGCTTGGAAATCGAGGTGGGCCGATGTGGTGCGCCGGAGGGTAGGTGTGGGCGGGTGGTGTTCGGTTCTGCTTCGTTAGGAAGTTGAGGAGGAGTGATGTGTTGCGCCGGAGGGCAATGTGGACGGGTGATGCTCGGTTTCGCTTAGTTCGGTTGTGAGCTGGGCCGGGATGGGGCGATGTTCGGTCTCGCTGCGTGCAGGGATCAGAGTGGGACCGATCTGGTTGCCCAGGGAGGCAAACGTTAGTGCCTGTGCCTGTGCCTGTGCCTGTGCCTGTGCCTGTGGCGCGGATCGCTGCGCATGTGACCCAGTTCCACTGTGCTTGTGGCGCGGATCGCTGCGAGTTGAGCCGGAGATGGCCCCATGGCCCCATCGAGACTCCCACGGGTTTGGATGTCCGATGGAGACGCACGGGTTTAGCAGTTCGGGGACCAACGCACTGTGCGCACCCACCCGACACTCTGGGGCCCGACAGCACCGATAGACACCGCCTTTGCCCACCACACAACCACATGGCTCACCCCCACTTCCGAGCGAAGCGAGACCGAGCATTGCCCGTTCGCGGACGCGAGCCACACAGGGGCCGCGAACCCGCAGCGCCGAAGGTGCTGCCAATTAACCGCTGCCAATTAACACAGCAATTAAACTGAGCCGCCGATGCTGAATCGTGCGCCGGTGGCGTCGGCGACCGAGGCCATTCGTCCGTAGGGGGTGTCCTGGGCGGGAGTCAGTACGGAGCCGCCCAGTTCGACGACCTGCTCGATGGTTTTGTCTACGTCGTCGGCGCCGAAGTAGACGGTCCACCCTGCGGGGGCGCCTTCGGGCAGGAATGCGGAGGCGTCCATGACACCGCCGAGCATCGGGCTCTCCGCGTGGATCGTGGTGTAGCGGAATTCCGGACTGTCGGCGATGGTGAAGGTGTCCGACCAGCCGAACACGTCCCGGTAGAACGCCAACGAGGCGTCGTAGGCGCGGGTGTGCAGTTCGAACCAGGATGGTGCGCCCGCGTGGTCGCGCCACTGGCCCGCGGTGACCAGGCCGATCGTCTCGAATCCGCCGAACGTCCCTGCTTGCCAGACGCCGATGCCCGCACCGCCGACGTCGCCGAGTACGGCCATGTGGCCCAGCTCGCCGACCGGCATCGGGGGCACCACCACTGTCGCGCCCGCCGCGACGGCGGCGTCCGCGGTGGCCTGTGCGTCGGGGCTGGCGAGGTATACCGTCCACTGCTCGGGACTTTCGGTGTCGCCGGCCATGCGGGCCATCGCGCCCGCGATCGCGGCGCCGTCTTTGCGGAAGGTGATGTAGCCGCCGAGTTCCTCGCCCGCGCGTTCGGCGGTCCAGCCGAACAGTTCGCCGTAGAACGCGATGCTGCGGTCGGGATCGGAGGTGTAGAGCTCGACCCAGCGGGGGTCGCCTGGTCGCATGCTGTGCGAAGTGGACATCGATGGTCTCCTGGCGTGGGGTGGAACGCTTGTCACCGGTAGAGACGGTTGTCGTGGGGCGTACTCATCGGTGCGCGGCCGCAGTGCGGGACCAACGAAATACGACAGAGAGTAGGACCCGTTCGGCCCGCTGGAACGACACGGTTTACGATTCGTGGAGCGCAAGCGAACTGTCGTCTGCTCCGGCAACGGAGTGGATGCGATCAGCGGAGCCTGCGGAGCGACTTAAAGGCACCTTTCAGGAGGATCAGTGACTGCCGTAGAGCCCCAGCCAGTCCCTCAGTTGGAAGCGACTCGGCCGTATCCGGCTCGGACGGGGCCGAAGGGCTCGTTCATCTACAAGCTGGTCACCACCACGGACCCGAAGGTCCTGGGTGTCATGTACCTGACGACGTCGATGGCCTTCTTCCTCATCGGTGGCCTGATGGCCCTTCTGATGCGTGGTGAGTTGGCGCGTCCCGGCCTGCAGTTCCTCTCCACCGAGCAGTTCAACCAGCTGTTCACCATGCACGGCACGATCATGCTGCTGTTCTACGCGACCGCCATCGTGTTCGGCTTCGCCAACATCATTCTTCCGCTGCAGATCGGCGCTCCCGACGTCGCGTTCCCGCGTCTGAACGCCTTCAGCTACTGGCTGTATCTGTTCGGCGCGAGTATGGCGACCGCGGGCTTCATCACCCCGGGTGGCGCTGCGGACTTCGGTTGGACGGCCTACGTGCCGCTGACCGACATCCTGCATTCGCCGGGCGTCGGGACCGACCTGTGGATCCTCGGTCTCGCCGTCTCCGGTCTGGGCACCATCCTCGGTGGCGTCAACATGCTGACCACCGTCGTCTGTCTGCGCGCGCCCGGTATGACCATGTTCCGGATGCCGATCTTCACCTGGAACATCGCCGTCACCAGCGTGCTCGTGCTGCTGGCGTTCCCACTGCTGACCGCCGCGTTGTTCGGTCTCGCCTACGACCGCCACCTGGGCGGCCACATCTACGACCCGGCGACCGGCGGCATCCTGCTCTACCAGCACCTGTTCTGGTTCTTCGGCCACCCCGAGGTGTACATCATCGCGCTGCCGTTCTTCGGGATCGTCTCGGAGATCTTCCCGGTCTTCTCTCGCAAGCCGATCTTCGGCTACACCACGTTGGTCTACGCCACCTTGGGTATCGCCGCCCTGTCCATCGCGGTCTGGGCACACCACATGTACGCCACCGGAGCGGTGCTGCTGCCGTACTTCTCCTTCATGACCTTCCTGATCGCCGTCCCGACCGGTGTGAAGTTCTTCAACTGGATCGGCACCATGTGGCGCGGTCAACTGACTTTCGAGTCACCGATGCTGTTCTCCATCGGCTTCATCGTCACGTTCCTCTTCGGTGGCTTGTCCGGTGTCATCCTGGCCAGTCCGCCGCTGGACTTCCACGTCACCGACTCGTACTTCGTCGTGGCGCACTTCCACTACGTGCTGTTCGGCACCATCGTGTTCGCCACCTACGCGGGCATCTACTTCTGGTTCCCCAAGATGACCGGACGCATGCTCGACGAACGCCTGGGCAAGTGGCATTTCTGGACTACTTTCATCGGCTTCCACACCACCTTCCTGGTGCAGCACTGGCTCGGCGCCGAAGGTATGCCGCGCCGCTATGCCGACTACCTGCCGAGCGACGGCTTCACCACGCTGAACACGATCTCGACGATCGGTGCGTTCGTGCTGGGCGCGTCGATGCTGCCGTTCATCTGGAACGTGTTCAAGAGCTACCGCTATGGCGAGGTGGTCACGGTGGACGATCCGTGGGGGTACGGCAACTCCCTGGAGTGGGCCACCACCTGCCCGCCGCCGCGGCACAACTTCTACGAGTTGCCGCGGATCCGTTCCGAGCGTCCCGCGTTCGAGTTGCACTACCCGCATATGGTCGAGCGGATGCGCGCCGAGGCGCACGTCGGCTGGGGATCGACCAAGCACGCCACCGAGGTACACGAAGGGGCCGTGGCAACGAAGTAGGCGGCTGCCCCGCCTACGCTCGACCGGGCTGACCTGGATGAGTTGGGCCGCACCACCGGATTCGGCATGACGAGTGTGCATCTGCTGGTCACCAGCGGGTGCACACTCGTTCGTTGCGTCAGGCAGTATTCACCGTGAGGTTGCGACAACGAGGTCCAGCACAGCGACGGCAAACACCGAACTTGGAGCGCATCAGTTGGCTGACACCACAGTCCTCGTCACCGTCACCGGCCCGGACCGGCCCGGTGTGACGTCCGTGCTGCTCGCGGCGATGTCGCGGCACCAGGTCAGCCTGCTCGACGTGGAGCAGGTGGTGATCCGGGGCAGATTGACCCTGGGCGTCCTGGTCACCTGTCCGAACGATCCCGAGGCATTGCAGGACGAGCTCGAAGAGGCCATGAACACCGTCGGTATGGAGGTCGACGTGGAGGTCGACGCCGAGGTCGGCTGGCAGCCGATGTCCACTCATGCGGTGGTGATCCTCGGCAGCCCGGTCACCGCGCGCGCGTTCAGCGCCGTCTCGCGCCAGTTGGCCACGCTCGGCGCCAATATCGACACCATCCGCGGGATCGCGGACTACCCGGTGACCGGCATGGAGTTGCTGGTTACCGCCACCGACCCGAGTCCGGACGCCGACTCGCGGCTGCGTACCGCATTGGCCGAGGTCGCGGTGGCCGAACGAGTGGATGTCGCGGTGGAGCGCGCGGGGCTGGCCCGCCGTGGCAAGCGGCTCATCGTGTTCGACGTCGACTCGACCCTGATCCAGGGTGAAGTCATCGAGATGCTCGCCGCGCACGCCGGTGTGGAGGAGGAGGTCCGTAAGGTCACCGAATCCGCCATGCGTGGTGAGATCGACTTCGCCGAGTCGCTGCGGCAACGGGTGGCGACGCTCGCGGGCCTCGACGAATCGGTGATCGAGGCGGTGGCCGACCGGATCGCGCTGACGCCTGGCGCCCGCACCACCATCCGCACGCTGCGCCGGATCGGTTTCCGCTGTGGTGTGGTGTCGGGTGGTTTCCGTCAGGTGATCGAACCGCTGGCGCACGAGTTGGAACTGGACTTCGTCCAGGCGAACACTTTGGAGATCGCGGACGGCAAGCTGACCGGCCGCGTGGTCGGTGAGATCGTGGACCGGGCGGCCAAGGCCACGGCGCTGCGCAAATTCGCGGCCGAGGCCGGGGTGCCCATGGAGCAGACCGTCGCGGTCGGCGACGGCGCCAACGATATCGACATGCTCAACGCCGCCGGGCTGGGTGTGGCCTTCAACGCGAAACCCGCGCTGCGTGAAGTGGCCGATACCGCCCTCTCGCAACCCTATCTGGACGCGGTGCTGTTCATTCTCGGTGTCACCCGGCACGAGGTGGAGGCGGCCGATGCCAGGGACGGCTTGCTGCGCCGAGTCCCCTTGGACTGAAGGCTATTCGGTGCGCCCCGCACAGTGCGCGCGGCGGCCGACTCGGCGATGGCGCTGCTCGCCGCTGTCGACGGCCACCGTCAATGGGCTCGCCGGGGTTGATCATTCGTCGATCGGAGATGTGGTGCGGATGTCGTTGTGTGGACTGCTTCTCTGGGTGGCGCTGGTCGTGTGCGGTGCGCACGACTCGCGGCGGGCGGAGGCCGCCGAAAAGTCGTCGCCGGGACTGGAGGTGTAGTGATGACGAGCATCCCGGAATGCGGTGCCGACCTGCGCGGTGGCGCGGAGAATGCCATAGCCGCAACGGCGTCGGCCGCCGAAGGCTTTCCGGCGCGGCATGCGGAACTGGCCGCGGGCTATGGCGGTGCGGGTGATCCGGACGACCCGGCCATGGTGCAGGCGATGCAGATGGTCCTGCACCTGCCCAAGGCCGACCCGCCACCTCGCAGCGCATTGCTCGTCGCGGCGGCGACCGCGGCCGTGGCACTGTGCTTGGACGAGCGGGTCGGGCCGGGCGGCGAATGGGAGGAACGCTATCTGTCGTGGAAGCGCGCACGGATTCGCAAGGTGGCCCGTCGTGCCCGCGGTGCCCAGTGGCGCGCGACCTGCGCGGTGGAGGGCGTCACCGCCGAGATCGACGGCGCGCAGGCGCGTGCCCTGGTGCCCGGCCCGGTGGGTCGGGTCGATCCACGGATCAGGCGGTTGCAGATCGGCGGTACCGATCTCGACCACGATGATCCCGGCCCACCCGACCCGGCGCTGCCCGTGCTGTGGGTGAACTCGTCGCTCGGCATGACCCTGGGCAAGGCGGCCGCGCAGGTCGGCCACGCGAGCATGCTGCTCGCCGGCGCGCTCACCGCCGAGCGTGCGTGGTCCTGGTCCGAGCGCGGATTCCACTGCTCGGTGCGTGAAGCCGACGCCCAGCGGTGGGCTACCCTCGTCGGCCACGTGGCCGAGGGGGCCGCGGTCGCCGTGCGGGACGCGGGATTCACCGAGGTGGCGCCGGGCTCGATGACCGTGATCGCCGTCCCGGCCCGGTCCTGGTGAACGGCGCCCCGGCGACCATTCGGCAATCGGTCAGGACCCGAATCCCTCCCCGCGGTGGCAAGTGTCCGCACGGGTGAGCCAAGATGGAGCGCGTGCCGCAACCGGATCCTGATCTACTCATCGATTTCACCAACGTGACCGTTCGCCGCTCGGGCCATACGCTCGTCGGTCCGGTCACCTGGCAGGTCGAGCTCGACGAACGCTGGGTCGTTCTCGGTCCGAACGGCGCGGGTAAGACTTCGCTGCTGCGGATGGCCGGCGCCCAGATACACCCCACCTCGGGTGTGGCCCATCTGCTCGGGGAGCGGATCGGTAAGGTCGACATGAGCGAGCTGCGGCCGCGGATCGGCTTGTCCTCCGCCGCCGTGGCCAGCCGGATTCCGGTCGACGAGAAGGTCACCGACCTGGTGGTCTCCGCCGGATACGCGGTGCTGGGCCGATGGCGGGAGCGCTATGACGACGTCGATACCGACCGCGCCATCGACATGTTGGAGAGCTTGGGCGCCGAACATCTCTCGGACCGCGCCTACGGCACCCTGTCGGAGGGCGAGCGCAAGCGAGTGCTGATCGCCCGCGCGCTGATGACCGATCCCGAGTTGCTGCTGCTCGACGAGCCTGCCGCGGGCCTGGACCTGGGCGGTCGGGAAGAGCTGGTGGAACGGCTCGGCGATCTCGCGGCCGATCCGGACTCGCCCGCGATCGTGCTGGTCACCCACCACGTGGAGGAGATCCCGCCGGGATTCACCCACGGCTTGTTACTCAACGAGGGCGAGGTGGTCGCGCAGGGTCTGCTCAGCGACGTCCTCACCTCGGCCAACCTCAGCGATGCTTTCCGTCAGTCGATCGCACTGGACCGGGTGGACGGCCGCTATTTCGCGCGCCGCGCGCGGCGCGCGGGCAAGCACCGCACCCGCTGACCAGACGCCGTGGCCGCGTGCACCAAGCGCGCGTTAGGGTGCACAGGTGAGTGAGACAGCAGCGCAGGCCGACTCGTCGTCGGGTGCGCCCTCGCCGAAGGACGCGTCGACGGTGATGCTGGTGCGCGATGGCGCCGGTGGTCCCGAGATCTTCCTGCAGCGCAGAGTCGGCGCCATGGCGTTCGCCGCGGGCATGACCGTGTTTCCCGGCGGTGGCGTCGACCTGTCCGACGGCACCGCGGACATCGCCTGGGCCGGGCCCGAACCCGCCTGGTGGGCTGAGCGATTCGCGACCACCGAGCCGAGGGCCAAGGCGCTGGTGTGCGCGGCGGTTCGGGAGACGTTCGAGGAATGTGGCGTGCTGCTGGCCGGTTCGACCGCGGACAGCGTCATCTCCGACACCGCCGGTTACCGCATCGCCCGGGAGAAGTTGGAACGCAGGGAGTTGTCGCTCGCGTCGTTCCTCGCCGAGGAGCGGCTGGTGCTGCGCGCGGACCTGCTGTGGCCGTGGGCGAATTGGATCACCCCGGTGATCGAGCCGCGCCGCTACGACACCCGGTTCTTCGTCGCCGTACTGCCGACGGGACAGCGTGCCGACGGTGCCACCTCGGAGGCGGCGGAGGTGCGGTGGCGCACTCCGCGCGAGGCGCTGGCCCGCTGGCGGGCCGGTACCGACGTGCTGCTGCCGCCGACCTGGGCGCAGTTGGTCGCGCTCGGCGAATTCGGTTCCACCAGCGACATCCTGGCTACGCGGCCTGTGATCGATCCGGTCATGCCGGTGCTCACGGACATCGACGGCAAGCGGGTCCTGTCCTTCCCGGACAGCGAGCGCTACTTCGCCGACCTCCCGGATGCCGGTCGACTCGAGGGATCGTCAGTGCGCAAGTGAGTGGGCGCGCCGGTACCCGGTAGCGTGGCCTCCCATGGCCGAATTCGTGACCCTTGACCTGTCCGAGGGTGCTGCCGCTCGCCGTGTGGCTGTCCTCCGGATCGCCCGCCCGCCGCTGAACTTGCTGAACGTGCAGGTCATGCGCGAGCTGGCGGAAGCGGCCGATGCGGTCGCCGCGGACACGCGCGTCGCGGCCGTGGTTGTGTACGGCGACGACCGGGTGTTCTCGGCCGGTGACGATGTGGCCGAGTTGTCGGGGCTGAGCGCGCAGCAGGCGCGTGCCATGGCGAGCGATTTGCAGCGCGCGCTGGGGTGCCTGGCCCGGCTTCCGCAGCCGACTGTCGCCGCGATCAGCGGTTACTGTCTCGGTAGTGGGCTGGAGTTGGCGCTCGGCGCCGATCGACGCGTGATCGGCGACAATGTCAAACTGGGTCTGCCGCAGATCGGTGTGGGACTTATCCCGCTCGCCGGAATCCGGCGGCTGACGCTGTTGATCGGGCCGGGTCCGGCCAAGGATCTGGTCTACACCGGTCGCTTCGTCGAGCCGGATGAGGCGATGGCACTCGGTCTGGTCGACGAGGTTGTCGCGCCGGACGACGTATACAACGCCGCGATCCGGTGGGCGGAACAGTTCGTGGCGGGACCGGCGCGTGCTCTGGCCGCCGCGAAGGCGGTCTTCGAAGCCGGTCCGCACGGCCTCGACCGAGCCGAGACCGAATGGTCTGATTTATTCCGGACGGAAGATCGCCTGATCGGAACAGGTTCCTATCTTGCCGACGGTCCGGGGTCGGCCGAATTCGTGGGTCGATAGCAGGCGTCAACTGCAGATTTGGGTAGGCTTGCCCACCATGACGGTACGTCCCGACGACCCCGCGCCGAACCCGCATGCCACCGAGGCGGAGGTAGCGGCAGCGCTCAAGGATACGAAACTGGCCCAGGTGCTCTATCACGACTGGGAAGCCGAGACCTACGACGACAAGTGGTCTATCTCGTATGACGAGCGTTGTATCGACTACGCGCGCGGCAGGTTCGACCTCGCCGTCGGCCAGGCGCCGCTGCCGTACGACAGGGCGCTCGAACTCGGGTGCGGCACCGGCTTTTTCCTGCTGAATCTGATGCAGGCGGGCGTGGCGAAGTCGGGCTCGGTCACCGACCTGTCGCCCGGCATGGTCAAGGTCGCGCTGCGCAACGCGCAGAACCTCGGGCTGGACGTAGACGGCCGTGTCGCGGACGCCGAGACCATCCCCTACGAGGACGACACCTTCGATCTGGTGGTCGGCCATGCCGTGCTGCACCACATCCCTGATGTCGAGTTGGCACTCAAGGAATGTCTGCGCGTGCTCAAGCCGGGCGGGCGCTTCGTCTTCGCGGGCGAGCCGACCACGGTCGGAAACTTCTACGCGCGCTGGCTCGGTCGGATGACCTGGAACGCCACCACCACGGTGACCAAGCTGCCGGTGCTGAGCGACTGGCGGCGTCCCCAGGAGGAACTGGACGAGTCCTCGCGCGCCGCGGCTTTGGAGGCGGTCGTCGACCTGCACACCTTCGACCCGCGTGACCTGGAGACCATGGCCCGTTCGGCAGGCGCGGTCGACGTGGCCGCCAACACCGAGGAGTTCGCCGCCGCGTTGTGGGGCTGGCCGGTGCGCACGTTCGAGGCCGCGGTGCCCGCCGAGAAGCTCACCTGGCGCTACCGGATGGCGATGTACCGTGCCTGGCTCGGCCTGAGCTGGGTCGACGAGAACATCATGCGCCGTGTGGTGCCGCGCCGGTTCTTCTACAACGCCATGATCACCGGCGTGAAGCCGGGCGTTTCCGCCAAGTAGTGGGCTACGGCTTCCGTCGAGAGGATGTCGCGTTCCTCACCAGCGCGGCGGGTGGCGCGGCGCTGGCCGAGGTGGACCGGCTGGAGCTGACCCCGGCGTCGCACCTGCGTGATCTGGAGCGGGTGCGACGCGAGCACGGTGCGTGGGCGCCCGCCCTCGTCGAGACGGTGCGGTTGCGCCGCAAGGCGAGCGCAAAGCTGGTCGATGCCGGGGAGTGGCTGTTCACCGATGACGCCCTGCAACAGGCCACTCCGACGGTGGTGGCCCGGCAGCGGGCGGCCCGGTTGGCGGGTCGGGCCGTGCACGACGTCACCTGCTCGATCGGTGCGGAACTTGTCGAACTGGCGCGGGTCTGCCCGGCGGTGATCGGGAGTGATCTCGATGACGTGCGGCTGTCGATGGCCGCGCACAATCTGACCGGGGATCGAAACGTCTTGTTGGCCAAGGCCGACGCGCTCGTCCCGGCGACCACCGGCACCGTGGTGGTGGCTGATCCGGCGCGTCGCGCCGACGGCCGGCGCACCCACGACCCGGCAAAACTGCAGCCGCCACTACCGGATCTGCTCAACGCCTATGCCGACCGTGACCTCGTCGTGAAGTGCGCTCCCGGACTGGATTTCGACCGGCTCGGCTGGGCCGGCGAAATCGAAGTGGTGTCGCTGGATGGCGCGGTACGCGAGGCATGCCTGTGGTCGCCGGGATTGACGGAGGCCCGCGTCACCCGGCGTGCCACCGTATCCGCTACGGACCGGCCATCGTTCACGCTCACCGATGTCGACCCCGACGACATTCCCGAACAGGCCCCGGGGCAGTGGATCATCGACCCCGACGGCGCTGTCGTCCGTGCGGGCCTGGTCCGTCACTACGCCGCCAAACACGGACTGTGGCAATTGGACCCACGTATCGCCTATCTCACCGGTGATCGGGTTCCCGACGGGATGCGCGGGTTTCGCATTGTCGATCGCCTGGAATTCCGGGAGAAGACGCTGCGTTCAGAACTGAGGCGCCGCGACTGCGGGGCACTCGAGATTCTGGTGCGGGGTGTCGACGTAGACCCCGACCAGCTGCGTCGCCGCTTGAAGCCGACCGGCGCCCGGTCGTACACGTTGGTGATCACGCGAATCGGCCGCGCCGCAACTGTTTTCGTCTGTACCGCGGTCGCGCCGAGCTGACGACACGACCGGTGTGCGGCAGGTCAGTGCTCTGGTACGAAGGCGAAGAGCTCGCCAATTCGAGTGGCCACGACGATTTCACCCTTGGCGCTGACGGAGGTGCCGGTCGTGGCGCCCGCGGCATCGGGCAGGACATCCGAGTCGATGGTGGCGCCGCTACCGGTGTCGAACGTGATGAGGTTGAGGCCGTCGCCGATGGTGGCGGTGGTGTACCCGGTGCCGCCCGCGGTCTGGA
Source organism: Nocardia sp. NPDC049190 (assembly GCF_040648115.1). NCBI lineage: Bacteria > Bacillati > Actinomycetota > Actinomycetes > Mycobacteriales > Nocardiaceae > Nocardia > Nocardia sp. NPDC049190. The sequence continues at coordinate 194,491 of NZ_JBEZDE010000007.1, read as the reverse complement.
CCGGTGTGCCGCGCAGCGCGAGATCTTTACGCTCCCAGGCGATTTCCGGCACATCGCCCTTGTCGCGAAGGGCGAGTAGATAGCCTTCGTCGCCGGACGGAATGATCAGGCCGTCGCTGGAAACCGAGATCCCACCGCGCGGCGCCCATTCCAAGGGCTGGACCCACTTGGTCCGCCCGTCGGAGGTGTCTACGGCGATCAAGCGCTTGCTGTTGTCTCCCACGTAGACGGTCTTGCCATCCGTCGACAGGGTGGGGCTGGTCGCGCTGCCCCCCGACAGCATGTCGGCATGCCATTCCTGCTGAATCTTGTTGTTCGCGTAGCGGAGCGCGATCAGGGCCGCGGTCGGCTTGCCCGGCTGCCACAGTGTCACGAAGAAGCGGCCGCTCGCGGCATCGACGGCGGAGATGTTCGCGACCGGGCACTGCGGTCCGCCGGTGCGGCAGTCGTCCAAGCCCTGGCCGGCTGCCGGCCAGGTGAGGTCGGGGTGGGCAAGGTAGTCCGGCTCGCCGAGCAACTGCACCGTCGGTACGAGGCGTTCACCCGTCTGACGCGACAGCACATCGACCTGACCGGATTGGGTGACCGTGATGAGCGTTCCGTCGCCGGTGAATTGCAGTGAGACCGGCGTTCCGGCGACCGTGGTGCTCCAGCGGGGCTGCCCCAGGTAGTTGAACGAAGTCACATGGCTGTCGTCACCGATGTAGACATTGGTCATCCCGTCGACCAGCGAGGGCGAGGAGATCGCGTTCGGTTCGAGCTTGTTGCAGAACCGTTTGCGCCCGGTGGCCATCTGGAATGAGAAGATCGCGCAGTTAGGGGTGCGTGTGGTCAGGAAGATCTGCCCATCCGGGCCGATCGTGACCGCCTCGGCGATCGGTCCGCCGATCGGACGCGACCAGCTCAGCGCGACCTTCCGTGCGCCGGTGATCGGACTGGCAGCGCTGTTGCGGCTGTCGTGGTAGGCCGCGGGCCAGCCGGTGCCGGGACCGACGGTGATGTCGTCGACGTCGGTGCCGCAGCCGGACAGAGCCAGTGCGCCGACCGCGGCCAGTACGGCCGCAGCACGTATCCGGGACGGTCGCCACATGGAAGTAGCCAGTACGCCGCCGCTTCGCACCTGCCGTACTCCTGTCTTCATCTGCCCGCACGCGACTGAGGGTGTCGAACCACGGTCCCGGATCGGTCTTTTCACCGGCGAGTTCGGGGCGCCGTCGCCAGCGCACGAGTCACTGTACGGGAGGCGGTGGGTCGAGTTGCAAGCAGGCCATCGCGCCTACCAGCGTCGTTTTCGGGCTGGACGCGAGGCCACACATCGCCCGGCGCGGCGTCGGTGGCCGAGACCTGGATCGGTTCTGCCGCGTCGCTCTGCGGCCGCCCGGCCGCACGCCACGACGTGTCGAACGAAGGCTGCCCGACTCCGCCTATGGAGCAGGGTGGATACGAAGACCTCCGGAAACGGATTGCGTACTTCGGTAGGCCGCACTCCGCCCGAAGGTCTCCGCTGTGTCGGGTCGACACGTCGTCACCACTGTCCGAGGCCACGCCACCTGTTCGATAGTCGCAGGCCGCGAGGTGTTGTCACGCCCGTGACAGCAGTCGTCGTGGCATACCGAACCGACACCGTGTCCGTCGCCGGTATGTCGCAGTGGCTCAGAACGCGCTTCCGGTGGACGGCAAGCCGTGCGAGAGGTGAGCGCTCCCGGTGCCGCCGTGCCGGTGGGAGAGATGGCCGCTACCGCTACCGCCGTGAATCGGAGTGCCGGGGGTGGGCGTCTCGGCTTGATCGGCGGGCTCGAGCACCAGCGGAGTAGCGAAAGCAGGGGCCACCAGGGCCGTTGCCGGCGCCAGCGCCAGTGCGCCCGCGATGGCGATGCGGGCCAGCACGCGGCGGGACTGTCCGTTGTCGTGGTGCATTTTCTGAGTCATGGGGTACTTCCTCACTTGTGCACAGCGGTCAGTGACCGCTCGGATGTCCGAGGGGTCCTGGCCCGGCGAACACGGGCGACTCCCTTGAACGGTCGCCATCGTACCGTTGCATAGCGGCCCATCATTAGGGAGCGAATAGTGGCCGCTGCGATTGTGGGCAACGTCATGCGCAGGCGGACGACGTCGCCCGGAGCGCGCTGTCGGTACAGCTGGCCGAACCGACGGCCCGCGATCGCGAGCAAACCCTCAGCCGTTTCACGGGAAAGCTCGAGTTGCCTCGCGGGACGCGACCGACTCCCGTATTGCCGAGTCGAGGACGATTGCGACTGGTGTCGGAACTACTGGTTCACCTCGGCCCGTGAGATCCGTGCCGGCTCCACGCGGTCGCTCCGCATCAGTGACGTGGTTGCACAACCGCGCGGCCTGGTAGCGCAAGCGCAAAACTCGCTGCTGGGCGGAGTCGCCGTCCGTCGAAGCGATTCATAGTTCATCCATTTGTGAATACAGTTTTTTATGTATTATTGGGCTGTGGAGACGTTGTCGCGTAGTGACGCGCTGGCCCGTTTCGGGCATGCACTGTCGGACCCGACGCGCACCCAGATCCTGTTGAACCTGCGCGCAGCGCCGGGATATCCGTCGGATATGGCCGACCGGATCGGGGTGTCGCGGCAGATCCTGTCCAATCATCTGGCGTGCCTGCGCGGGTGCGGGCTGGTGGTCGCGGTCCCGGAGGGGCGGCGCAGCCGCTACGAGTTGGCCGACACTCGCATCGCGGCCGCGCTCGATGACCTGCTCGGGTTGGTGCTGGCGGTCGATCCGGCCTGTTGTCCGGTGTCGGATACCGAACGGTGCTGCTGATGGCCGCGCTCGGCATGCCCAGGGTGCCGTCGGCGCGTGCGCTCGGTCCGAGCCCGGACCGCAAAGCGGTGCTGGCACGGAGAATCCGGTGGTTAGTGGCCGCGACCATCTCGTACAACGTGATCGAGGCGAGCATCGCCCTGACCGAGGGAACCCGGGTGTCCTCGACGGCGCTGATCGGGTTCGGGCTGGATTCGGTGATCGAGGTGTCCTCGGCAGCCGCGGTCGCGTGGCAGTTCGCCGGCCGCGACCCGGAGCGGCGGGAGAAGATCGCGCTGCGGATCATCGCGTTCTCGTTCTTCGCCCTCGCCGCCTACGTCACTATCGACTCGACCCGTGGGCTGCTCGGCCTGGGCGAAGCGCAGCAATCCCCGGTCGGGATCACCCTCGCCGCCGCCAGCCTCGTCATCATGCCGGTGCTGTCGGCCGCGCAGCGCCGCGCCGGACGTGAACTCGGATCCGCTTCCGCGGTAGCCGATTCCAGGCAGACCCTGCTGTGCACCTATCTTTCGGCGGTGCTGCTGGTCGGGCTGCTGATCAACAGCTTGTTCGGCCGGTCGTGGGCCGATCCGGTCGCCGCGCTGGTGATCGCGGTGATCGCGGTGCGCGAAGGGCTCAACGCCTGGCGCGGCGACACCTGCTGTGCTGCGCCGGTCGTGCTCGGTGCCGCCGAGCGGACCACGGGGCATCACCGCGGCTGCTGCGACTGACCAGCGCTCTATTGTCGGAAGGACAGGCCATGCAACGAGTCCCGCTTGCGGCCCGCATCCGCTACCAGCAAGAGATGGCGGCCGCGAAAACCTCGGACGATGACGACCTGCGGTGGGCGCATCTCGAACGTGCGCACATCCTGTCCCAGCCCGACCCATGGCTGCACACCCGCAACCATGTCGCCATGCTCGCCCTGGCCGTGCGGCAACGCGACCGGCGCGAAGCCTTCGGTCAGGTCATCCGGATAATCGTCGCCGCCCCCGGCTCGCTCTCCGGCCGCTATCCCGAAGGCAACACCGGCCGTGCCGGCGTCGGGCTGCGTCAGCCGATGTCGATCCCACCGGATCTCGTGGCGCTGCTGCACCCGGCTGCCGCCTGAGCCGGGGTGCGCCCGACCGAGACATCGGCGCCGCCGTTCCTCCTGGCGACCCCATGTTTCGGTGCGGAGGAATCGAACGGTTCCGTGTGCACTACGTCGTCGATACCGGGATGGCGGTAGCGGGAGTCGGCGGCCACTGGGTTCGGGTCCTGCTTTGTCTCTTGTCGTCTCGGGTAGCCGTCTACCAGCTAGCCTCGGACGATAGGCTTGACCCGTCGCCCGAGGTCGGCGACAGCCCTCAGGACCACGACAGGAGAGCCGTTCGTGACGAGCATGTGGGGCGCGCCGCTACGCGCGCGCTGGCGCGGATCGCGTCGCCGCGATCCGCAGCAGGCGCGATTTCTGACGCTGGCGTCGCTGCGCTGGGTGCTCGCGAACCGCGCTTACACGCCGTGGTACCTGGTCCGCTACTACCGGCTGCTCAAGTTCCGCATGGCCAACCCGCACATCGTGCTGCGCGGCATGGTGTTCCTGGGGCGGCGCGTCGAAATCCACGCGACTCCGGAGCTGAGCCGGATGGAAATCGGTCGCTGGGTGCACATCGGCGACGGCAACGCGATCCGCTGTCATGAGGGTTCGCTGCGCATCGGCGACAAGGTGGTGTTCGGTAAGGACAACGTCGTCAACACCTACCTCGACATCGAGATCGGCGAATCGACGTTGGTGGCCGATTGGTGCTACATCTGCGATTTCGACCACAAGATGGACGACATCACGATGCCGATCAAGGATCAGGGCATCGTGAAGAGCCCGGTCCGCATCGGCCCCGACACCTGGATCGCCGCGAAAGTCACCGTGCTGCGCGAGACGCGTGTCGGTCGCGGCTGTGTGCTCGGCGCGCATGCCGTGGTCAAGGGTGAGATCCCGGATTACAGCATCGCTGTCGGTGCGCCGGCGAAGGTGGTCAAGAATCGCAAGACCGCCTGGGAGGCGGGCGCCGAGGATCGCGCCAAATATCTTGCGGCACTGGAAGACATCGAGCGCAAGAAGAACGGGGCGACCCAGAAAGCCTAGCGTCTCGTTTCTGCCACCGAAAGGTGCGCCACTATTGAACGTGCCGCTATATAGCGGTATCTTACTGGGGCTACGGCGTTCTCGACCACGAGAGCGTGTTGTGACCCGAGTGAAGGGTGCGTCTCCCCATGACGACCACGATCATGTTGGCACTCGTCTTCCTGTTCATCCTGATCGGCGGCGCGCTACGGTCGGTCGAAGCGGGGTGTCAGAACACGCTGATGGACTCCCTCAAGAACATGTGGCTGTGTGGCGTGATCTCGTATGCGGTTGCGCTGACCGGGTTTTCGATCTTCCTCGCGCTCTCGTCGAAGACGCCGTGGCCCAGTCTCGACGATGTCCGGCACATGCCGTGGTGGGCGCCGTTCGGGGGGCTCATGGGTGGGGCGGCCGTTCTCGGCATGATCGCCGTGGCCCGGCATGTCGGTGTCGCGACCTTCAGTGCGCTGGTGATCGTAGGGGAAATGGTCGTAGCGCTGATCATGGACAACTTCGGGCTCATGGGGTTTCCGGAGCGCTCCGCGACTTTCCCGCGTTTCGTCGCGTGTGCGCTGATCACCTTCTCGATCTATCTCGTGGCCAGAGGCTCGTCCGAAGAGTCCGCCACGACACGCGATGCGGCGGAGCCTGATCGGGAACGCATCGACCTCTCCTCATCGGAAGGACATTCGCTGTGACGACGAGCACCGCCGAGGCCCCCGTAACCAGGACTCGTACCAAACTGTCCCCCAGGATGACCGCGGTCGTCTTCGCCTTCATCCTCGCCGGCGGCGCACTGCGTTCGGTCGAAGCCGGGTGTCAGAACTCGCTGAAGCTCGCGCTGCAGAACGTCTGGCTCTGTGGCGTGATCTCCTACGCGGTCGCGTTCACCGGTTTCACTGTCTTTCTCCTGATTTCCCTTGCTGTTTCGTCCCACAAGGTCTGGCCGAGCCTCGCCGACGTCAAGGGCATGCCTCGATGGGCGCCGTTCGGCGGATTGCTCGGCGGCGCGGCGATCTTCGCGATGATCGCGGTGGCCTCGGGTGTCGGCGTCAGCACGTTCAATGCTCTCATCATCGCCGGACAGATGGTGATGGCCGTGGTGCTCGATCACTTCGGGCTGATGGGATTTCCGCGCCGCAAGGCGAGCCCACAGCGCTTCGCGGCATGTGTGATGATCGCGATCGGCATCTACCTGATGGCCCGATACTGAGCGGGTCGGACATGCCGGACGTGACGCGGTGGGCGTCGGCATCCGCGACGCACGCTTCGGATGTCGGAGGAATTGGGTAGGTTCCCCGACATGAACAGCTACGCCGCTCTGTTGCGCGGGATCGCGCCGAGCAATCCGAATATGAGCAATGCGAAGTTGCGCGCGGTGTTCGAGAAGCTCGGATTCGAGGGTGTCGCGTCGGTGCTGGCCAGCGGCAATATCGTGTTTCGCAGCGCGGACACCGACGTCGCCGCGCTGGAAGAGCGCATCCAGCAGGCGTTGATCCGCGAACTCGGGATCGGCGGCGGCACGATCATCCGCAGCTACGGCGAATTGCGCGCGCTACTGGACGCCGACCCGTTTCCCGGACTCACACACGGACGCGGAACCTATCTGATCGCGACCTTTCTCAAGGACGCGGCGAAGGCGCCGCCCGTGCTGCCCGATCAGCCGGATCCGCTGACCCGGATCGTCGGTTACGACAAGGCGGCCCGCGCCTTTCTCGCGGTGATCGACAACAGTGAGCAGGGCAAGACGCCGAACTTCATGGCATGGCTGGACAAGACATACGGCAAGGACATCACGACCCGCACCTGGCTCACCGTCGAGCGCATCGTGAAGAAGCTGGCGACCTAGTGTCCTGCGCCAGGAATTCGTTGCAGATATGAGGTAAGTCGGTCCAGGATCTCGTCGGCGGTCTTGGTCCAGGTGAACGGTTTCGGATCCTCGTTCCAGACGGCGATCCAGTCGCGGATGTCGCGTTCGAGGGCCTGGATGGACCGGTGGGCGCTGCGGCGCAGTTTCTTATCGGTGAGCAGCCCGAACCAACGCTCGACCTCGTTGAGCCAGGATGAGTAGGCGGGGGTGAAGTGCATGTGGAAACGAGGGTGCGTGGCAAGCCATTTCGCGACGATGGGGGCCTTGTGGGTGCTGTAGTTGTCGCAGATCAGGTGCACGTCGAGGTCGGCGGGGACTTCCTTATCGAGCTTGGTGAGGAACTTCTTGAACTCGGCAGCGCGGTGGCGGCGATGGATCGACCCGATGACCTCGCCGGTGGCCACGTTCAACGCGGCGAACAAGGTGGTGATGCCGTGACGGATGTAGTCGTGCGTGCGGCGCTCGGGCATACCGGGCATCATCGGCAGCACCGGCGCCGACCGGTCCAACGCCTGGATCTGCGATTTCTCGTCCACGCACAGCACCAGCGCCTTCTCCGGCGGATCCAGATACAGACCGACCACATCGCGGACCTTGTCGATGAACTGCGGATCATTGCTGATCTTGAACTCGTCGACCCGATGCGGTGTGAGCTCGAACGCCTTCCAGATCCGCCCGATCGTCGACTTGCTCAACCCGGTCTCCTTGGCCATCGACGCCCTCGACCAGTGCGTGGCGTCGATCGGCTGCCGTTGCAGCGTCGCCACCAGCACCGCCTCGACCTGCTCATCGGTGATCGTGCGCGGCGCACCCGGGCGGGGCTCGTCGACCAGCCCCTCCAGCCGGCGCGCCACGAACCGGTTACGCCACTTGCCCACCGTCTGCGGCCAGATCCCCAACTCGGCAGCCACCTCCTTATTGGATTTGCCTGCCACGCAACCCAATACGATCCGACACCGCTGCGCCAACGCTTGCGACGACTTCGCCCGACGCGCCCACCGCTGAAGCGTCTCACGCTCATCATCGGTCAGGATCAACTCGGCCACCGGCCTGCCCACACGCGCCACCGACCGAACCTACCATTCTTCAACGAATCTCAGGCGCAGGACACTAGTACTCCAGCAGTAGATCGTGGTTTTGGTTATGTAATGGTGACGTTGGCTCGGGCTTTCCAGAGCACGGTCCGGGCTTCACGGGTGTCGAGTTTGGTCAATCCGACCGACCGCCCAGTCGCGTAGCGACTCGTCGGACCTGTTGAGCTGGGCGTCGAGTATCGGCAGGGCCGCGGGAGATCGAGCTTCCCCGATCAGTTCGAGCAGCCAGCATTGCAATCCGTGATCGTCGTGCTCATGTTCGAACTGCTCTATGAGTTCGTCGAGGTGATCGGCGGCTTTGGGTACCAGTAGGTGAAACCCGTCCTCCCGGCTCTGCGGGTCGTGGCGTCGCATGAGCCGCATTGCCTCGTGGAAGTCCCGGGTCATGTCAATCAGCCTGCCGAGCAACTCGGGCCTGGTCGGGTGGCCGCCGGTAATGACTGGTCTTGGCGCATTGTTGGTGCCGTCGTCGCCAGATCAATCTGCGTAGCTTGAGGCCGATGTCAAGGATCGGTCGTACGACGAATGTGACGAAAAGACGATGAATCTCGTGGCGGGTCATGGGTATCAGCCCTTCAGATTCGGGTTGGGCGGCTCGTTCGCGAGCGGCGAGGACGGTCAGCAACGCTGTACGACCCTCCTCCGCCGTGATCCCAGAGCAACACCGGGCACCAGGACTGGACCACGACACCGCTACCGCCGCACAGTCCAGGTAAGCCGATGCCGTGGAACGCGAACACCAGCGTCGCGCAGGAACTCGGCGAGGTCGATCCCGACCAGCACGTGAGAGCGGATCCGTCCGTCGAGATCGTGGTACACGAGGTCGAGGTCGATGCCGGTGGTGTTCTGTTCGGTCGGCTCCCACGCTTCGGTGACCGCGACCACATCCTTGACCCCGGCGTCGTACTTCTCCCGGATCAGGGCCGATTTGGCGAGGTAAGCGAGATCGTGCGCGAAAAGCGCGGCGAGCCGGTTGGCGACTGCATCGAATACCGCATCCACATCGGTCACAACGTCGATCCTTCCAGGACCAAGACTGCGGTAGCCGCTGCCGCTGCTGAGGCATCGCTGCTCGGATTAGTTCAGAGTCTCAGCACGTACACCTCAGCTATGCCGTAGCCCTTTCGGAACTCGAATCGCCCGGTCGGCACCGCCACCACCTCGCCCCAACCACACCTTACGACCTCGCCCGACTCGACTGTAGGATCTGCGAGTCCGCTGATATCGAGCCACAGGCCATTCCAGTGGTCGGGCAGGATGCCCGATGGGAGATCTGAGGCCGGGCGGATGGCGACGTAATGGGGGGGCACTCACAGGCCCAACCGCCCGACCGTGGCCACCACCGCGCGACATCCGTTCCGGCGTTTCGACGCTCACGACATCGATCCCAACATCGAGACCGTCAGACCACAATGTCGGTGCACGACAATCTTCTCGCGATCGACCTGTTGGATGTGGCGTCTCAGGGGATTTGTGACGCACTGTTCGAAAGGTCGGTCGGGGTCAGATCCCAGTGACCGGGGACATATTCACCCGTTAGCGCGATGCTGTCGGGGGCGAGGACCTGCGCTCGACTCCGCGCTATTCGAGTGGGGCGACGCGCACGCACGACATCAATCAGCGTTCGGACGTGCCGGAGACGGATGATGTCTTATCGTGCGGCCCGACTGGGCGGTTTCAGCCTGTAGTGGGCCTTGCCGCACCGTCTTGCGTTTGCCGAAAACTTAACCAAACTTCGCCGAATTCATCCAAGTATAAATCGGTGCAATGGTACTAAGTTTTATTTTTTGGCAATGTCAAGGAAGGTGGTTGTCGCGGATGTCGATATCGTTCGGCTCCAACTTCACCTTCTCTGTAGCCAAACTCGGGGAAGCGGCCAAGGAGGGGTTCGTGGATGACGGTTTAAAGTACGACTTTGATGATGCGGCCAGGTTGGAGCAAGCGCTGCGTGCCGAGAGTGTTCGAGTAGCGAAGTTAGCGCCCATCGCCCGAGACAGTCGCGACGAATTTCAATCCGATTTGGCAGATTCGGCCCTCGCGAAAGAAGTCGAAAAGAACTTGCTCCATGCGGATGATGTGTTTGCCATTATCGAGCGTTCGATGAAAGAGTTCGGCGACCAGCTCAGAATGACAGGGAATGCCCATGACGATGCCGATCAACAGGGTCGGACAAGAATCGAAGGCAACAAATTCAATAGTCTGCAGTAGCGCGCACCGGACACACGCTGGAGGGTGATCATGAAACTGACGGTACCGACAGTACTGGCCTGGCAATTCGACTCCGTCGATCGGATCGCTTCCGAGATATCGGCGACAGCGAATGAGATGCGGTCTCATACGAGTGACGTTCGTCAACTTGTAAAACAATCGTCCTCCTCCTTGAGAGGAGCCACCGGTGAAGCCTTCCGTCGGGTGATCGGATCCGAAAACAGTTCCTACGACGAAGTGTCTGATCTTCTGCAAGATTTTGCGCAGCACATCACAAGTTACGGTCGTAGCCTCGAGGGGAGTGTCCGATCAGTGCGCGCGATTGCGGACGAAGTTGGGAAATCGCCTTTCGATCTGTTCCTCACCGACGACGGTCGAGTGTTGTCGCGGAAGACCGAAAAACAGATCGTCATCGAATATGGTCAAGAATACAGTGACAATGTCTGGCCGGCCATACGTACCACGACGGACCAACTGACCGATGCGCTCCGCTTCGCAATGAAAGAAATCGAACGCATCGACAACGAAGCGGCCGGGAAATTCTCCGATATAGCTGAGAAAACTAAGCTCTTAGTGAATGACATTGCCCGCAGTCGGAGGTAATGATGAACTAGCTCGGATCTTTCGTGGGGCTGACGTGCTGGCCTGATCGGGTTCGGGTTGGTGTTTTGCGACCGTTCCGGCCGTAGAATGGCATGATTCGTGGCCCGTTCAGCGGGTCGGCTGCCGGGTTCCACTGGCCCGGAGTGGTTGGTCCTTTCGTCTTGTAGGTGTGGTTTGGGCTGGTCAGCCGGGTTGGAGGCGGGCCAGTGCGGTCAGGATCAGTTCGGTGAAGGGCCAGTGGGCTGAGAACCGGAGATGGGTTCGGCGGGCGTGGCGGGCGACGCGTGCAGCGGTGGAGAACAGTCGCAGCCGAAGCCGTTTGGGTTCCCAGCGGCGTGCGGGGTGGTCGCGCAGGGCGAGCATCTGCATCCAGGCGGTGAGTTCTGTTGCCAGGCAGACGATCTCGATCCAGATCCGGTTCTGGTCGAAGCCCTGCAGGGGGAGGTTGGCCAGGCCGGTGTCTTTCGCATTGCGGATGCGGTCCTCGCAGCGGGCGCGGCGGCGGTGCCGCAACTCGAGATCCGGCAGTTGCCCGCGGCGGGTGTTGGTGGCGAACGCGGTCAACCGCAGCCCGTCACGGTCGGTGAACCGCAGCTGCGCACCCGGGTGCGGGCGCTCTTTCCGCACGATAACGCGCATGCCCGGCGGCCACTGGCTCAGGTCGATCAGCCCGGTCAGCTCCGCCACCCACGCTCGGTCGCGCACCTTCCCGTCGGCGTCGTAGGCTTGCGCCCACGCCTGGTCGGGGATGAGATCGACCGCGGCGGCCGTGGTGTGGGTCAGCCCGAATCCGACCGAGTACTGCAGGTGGCGGTTGTGGCAGTACTGGGTGAATTCGTGGGTGCCGCCGCCGGAATCGGTGCGCACCAGCACCTTCTTCCCGACTCGGTAGCCGGGCTGCCACGGCAGCTGCTGCAGCGCGTGGTTGAGTACCTGTTTGTGGTCGGCGGCGGTATCGGAGCCGGCGTTGCCGGCTCGCAGCATCATCACCAGAGGTTCACCGGTGCCGGCGGCGCCGTGGTCGACCCACGAGCCCAGTGGGTGATGACCGAAGGTCATCTTGAATGTCGGTGTCGCACATTCTTTCTCCGAATGCGCGATCGTCACGGTTGCGTCCAGATCGATGATCAGCGGATGCTCGGCGTCGATGCCGTGATCGGGAGCCTGCTCACCGACACGGTCCCATGCCGCGGCACGGGCAGTTGCCCGCGCAGATCGTATGGCCGCCACCGCATTCGGTGCTTCCGCAGCCAGTGCGGTGATCGTGCGTGACACCGTCGGATTCGAGGCCACCGCCCCGAACACACCCGGCTCGGCGCGTAGGGTGCCGATATCGGCCAGGCAATCCCCGCCGAGCACGACCGCCACCGCCAGATCCAGCACGATCTTGCCTGGATCGTGCACCGCCAGCGGTTTGCGCCACGGTGCCAACGCTTCCGACAACACCCTGGTCAGGCCCAATATTTCGGCGGTGCGTAACAGCAATACCGCCCCGGCCTGAGACACGACACCCGAACCGGCCCCGTCCGCGCACAACCGCGGATACGACGAACTACACTCGATCACCTGAATGGTGCTCCTGAAAAGCGAGCGATACGACCTTCAACAAGCCGTATTATCGCAGCTCAGAGCACCATTCTCCGTTCACGGCACGCCACCCCGCATGAAAGCCCTGGGCTAGCTAGATCGGGCGCGTGCTACTTCGGATCCCGTTCCGGCAGTGGGCGTTCGACAATTGTCGGGCGGCCCAGTGGATTGCGCACCCGGCGTTTGGCCGAGTGATACACCTGAGCGGTTTCCGTGGCGACCATGTCCCACGCGAAATCGGCGGTCAGCCGTTCCCGGGCGGTATAGGCACGCTGCTGGGCCGCGGCGGGGTCGTCCAGGGTCGCGCGGACCGCTTCCACCAGGCCGTCTACGTCGGCGGGCGCGAAGGATGCGCCCGTGACGCCGTCGATCACGGCTTCGCCGAGGCCTCCGGCCGTCGAGGTGACCAGGGGGGTCCCCGCGGCGGCCGCCTCCAGCGCGACGATGCCGAAGGGTTCGTACCGGCTCGGCAATACGATCGCGTCGGCGCCATGCAGCCAGCCGAGCAGCTCCTGGTGATCGAGCTGTCCGGCGAAGGTGACCGCGCGGGCCACCCGATGCACGCGTGCGCGCTCCCGCAGCCATTCGAACTGAGTGCCGACGCCTGCAATGGTCAGCGTGGTGCCGGGGTGCGCGCGGCGGATCCTGGGCAGCGCTGTGATCGCATCCTGGACGCCCTTTTCGTATTCCAGCCTGCCCACGTACAGCAGTCGCGGGGGGCCGGTGCGCGGGGAGCGAGGTCGAAAGGTCCAGGCGCCCACATCGATGCCATTGCGGATCACCGTCATCGGGATCCGTTCCGGCCCGTAGAGCCGCTCCACTTCGTCCTGCATGGATGCTGAGCAGGTGATCAGCGCGTCGGACTCGTTGGCAAGCCACCACTCGACCGAATGCACCTGCTTGTTGACCTTGCCGGCGACCCAGCCGCTGTGCCGGCCCGCCTCGGTCGCGTGGATGGTCGAAACCAACGGCACGTCGTAGTACTCGGCCAGGGTGATCGCGGGGTGCGCGACCAGCCAGTCGTGTGCATGCACCACGTCAGGGATCCAGCCGTCGCCGATGCCGGGCTTGCCCAACGCGACGCCCGCGCGCACCATCGCGTGCCCCATGGCCAGCGTCCAGGCGAGCATGTCCTCGCCGAAGTCGAATACCGGCGGGTCTTCCGCCACCGCGACGACCAGCACTCCGTCCGCGATGAAGGAATGCGTGGGATGGGTCGAGGAGTCGGTGCCGGAGGGACGTCGAGACAGCACAACCACCTCGTGGCCAGCGGCGGCGAGTTCAGTGGCGAGGTGATGCACGTGCCTACCCAGCCCGCCGACCACGACCGGCGGGTACTCCCATGACACCATCAGAATCTTCATGCGAGCCCTTCTGCGGCGGAGCCGGCGTCCGCGGTGGCGGGTACGGCACCGGTGGCGCTGACTTCGGACCCCACCGAGCCGAGACGGCGTGCGTCCACACCGGGGAAGAGTCCGTCAGCAGCTTCCCATCCTGCCGTCAAGTGGGCGGCTTTGGCGACCTGCCCCGCTGCGACCACCGCGGCGATCTCCCGGACGGCGTGTGCGTGCCGGTGTGCGCGGTCGCGGGCGTAGCCCGCGGCGGAGTCCTTGCTGACCATGAACGCCCAGTCGCTGGAGACGGTCAAGATCGCCTCGCGCAGCAACTGGTCGGCAATGCGATCGCGTAGGCGGGGCGAGCTACCTTCGGCCGCGCGCATCTTGTCGATCGTGTCCAATGTCAGCCGCACGATGTCGTCGTTGAGTTCGACCAGATCCCGCACCTGATCGCCGGACCACACCCGCCAGTCCTTTCCCGAGCCCCAGGACGAGTCCGCCAGTGGCACCGGCTGGCCTACGTACCCGCGGTCGAGCGCGTCGGCCAGCGTGCCTACGGTGACGCCCGCTTCGGGCAGCGCGCGCAGCACCTGGGCGAGCCACTGCGGACCCTCGTGCCACCAGTGTCCGAACAGCTCGGTGTCGAACGCGGCGACGACGAGTGCGGGCCGCCCGACCCGCGCGGACTCGGTGATCAGCCTTTCCCGGACGGTCCGTACGAAGTCCGCCACATCGCGGGTGATCGCCGCGGCAGCCAGCTCGGGATCGTAGGCGGCCTTGTCCGGACCGGCGACCGTCTTGCCGGTGACCCGCGCGGGCTTGAGGCCGGTCGCGTGGTCGTAGTGGTGAAAATCACGGTAGGCGCCGTCACCGGGATAGCCGGACTTGGGCGACCACACGCGATAGCTGACCTGCAGATCACGGCCGAACGCCACCACGTCGGAATCGTGCACCGGGCGGCCCAGCGTCGTGTCACCACGCAGCGCGGGGCCGTCGACCATGAAATGCGTGACGCCCGCGGCGGCGTAGCCGATCTCCATGCCGGGCGTGTACCCGCATTCCGGCGCCCAGATTCCGGTGGGTGTGTGGCCCCAGCGGTGCCGGGCGTCGGCGAGGCCCTCCGTGAGCTGATACCGGCGCAGCCGCGGATCGAGCAGCGGCTGGAACGGGTGCGCGAGCGGCCCGCCGAGCAATTCGATCGTCTGGGAGTCGACGAGTTCGCGCCAGACCGGTGCGGCGCCGTGCCGCCAGCGCAGCTCGAATTCCGCCAGCGCCGCCGCGGCCAGCCGATGTTCCCGCCTGCCGAGCGTGACGTTGCCCGCCATCGCCGCCTCGTCCGCGCGCAGTTGCCAGTTGCCCAGCCAGTGGTGCATGCCCGCCACGCAGTGCGGGTCATCGAGCTGGGCCGCCAGCACCGGCGTGATGCCGAGGCTGAGCAGATGGGAACGGCCTTCGGCCGCGAGGGTTCGCAGCACCTCGACGAGCGGGAGGTAGGACGCCGCCCAGGACTGGTAGAGCCATTCCTCACCGACCGGCCAGCGGCCGTGATGGGCCAGCCAGGGCAGGTGAGAGTGCAGGACCAAGGTGAACTGGCCCGGTACCGGGCCTGCGGAGTGCCCGCCGGGCACTGTGGCGCGGTCGGTCAAGGCCGCACCGCGATGGCGACCAGATCGAGGCTCGCGTCGATGTCCTCGGCAACGAGCACGAAGTCTTCGGCCGTGACACCCGCGACGTCCGCCATCAGGTCGGCGGGCCATGGCTCGCCGGCGAGCGCTCGCTGGATCTGCGCGTCGATGAACGATCCACCGTGCTTGACGTCCAGCTCTTTCAGCGGTGGTCCGTGCTGCACACCGATCATGCGCGCGACCTCGAATCCGGCCTCGACCAGTAGCTCCGTCAGCTCGGCCGCGTCCAGCTCTCTGGTGTGGAACGGATTGAGCGGCGTATCCCGGCCGGGGGAGAAGGTGATTCGATTAGGGGTGCTGATCAGCAGCTCGCCGCCGGGGCGAAGCACTCGCGAGCACTCCCGCAGGAACTGTGACTGGTCCCAGAGGTGTTCGATCACTTGAAAATTCACCACCACGTCGACCGAGGCATCCTCCAGCGGAAGGGCGGCGAGGTTGCCCTGCAGCATCCGCACCCGTGGGTAACGGGCGCGCACGTGCTCGACAGCGCTGCTGTCGTAGTCCAAGCCGATCACCTCGGTGGCCACCTCGGCGATCATGTCGGCGCCGTATCCTTCGCCGGAACCGGCTTCCAGCACGGTCTTTCCCGCGCAGCGGTCCAGCATGCGGGCGTAAGCGATCTCGTGCCTGCGGAACCAGTAGTTCTCCTCGGCGATGCCGGGGACGGTGCGCTCACCGGTCAGCGGTAGCGGTTCGACGGTGTCGGCGGTCGTCCGGGGGTCGGTGGCAATGCTCGTCGGGTCGCCCACTGCGGCAGGGATCACAGCCTCGCTCATCACTCCGACGTTACTGGCACAACCGACACACCATATTGTCCGGTGTGGGGTTTGTCAGCGGGGAGGATCAAGTTACTGGTGGGTAACTTAACGTAGGGTAATGTCACGCCCTGAGCCACTCATACGGACGTACGGCCGAGCTCGTGCGACCACCCCATCCGTGTAACCAGAACAGGAGGTCGACGAAGACCGATGCCGAACATCGTCGTACTCATCAAGCAGGTTCCCGACACCTGGTCCGAGCGCAAGCTGACCGACGGTGACTACACCCTCGACCGGGAGGCCGCCGACGCCGTGCTCGACGAGATCAACGAGCGCGCCGTCGAAGAGGCGCTGTTGATCAAGGAAGCGCAGGGCGGCGAGGTCACCGTACTGGCCGCGGGCCCCGACCGCGCCACCGAGGCCATCCGCAAGGCGCTGTCCATGGGCGCCGACAAGGCCATCCACATCAACGACCCGGCCATCCACGGCTCCGACGCCGTGCAGACCGCATGGGTGCTGGCCAGCGCGCTCGGCCAGGTCGAGGGTGTCGAGTTGGTCATCGCGGGTAACGAGGCCACCGACGGTCGCGCGGGTGCGGTACCCGCGATCATCGCCGAATACCTCGGCCTGCCGCAGCTGACCCACCTGCGCAAACTGACCGTCGACGGAAACAAGGTCACCGGCGAGCGCGAGACCGACGACGGCGTCTTCAAGCTGGAGGCCACGCTTCCGGCCATCGTGAGCGTCAACGAGAAGATCAACGAGCCACGCTTCCCGTCCTTCAAGGGCATCATGGCCGCCAAGAAGAAGGAAGTGCAGACCTTCACGCTGGCCGATCTCGGTGTCGACCCGTCCACCGTCGGCGTCGCGAACGCGGGCAGCAGCGTCACCGCCGCCACCCCGAAGCCTCCGCGTACCGCGGGCGAGAAGGTCGCCGACGAGGGCGACGGCGGCACCAAGATCGCCCAGTACCTGATCGGCCAGAAGATCATCTGATCTCGGCAGTGCTCGTGCGGGACACCACACCCGGTCGGGCTGGACGACCAGCTGCGTGATCGGAATCGCTACGCCCTCGAGATCTGAGACTTTCTAGGAGAGAACACAAATGGCAGAAGTACTTGTGCTCGTCGAGCACGCCGACGGTGCGATCAAGAAGGTCAGCACCGAACTGCTCACCGCCGCGCGCGCCCTCGGCGAGCCGGCCGCCGTCGTGCTCGGCGCGGCGGGCACCGGCGAGAAGCTGGCCGGCGCGTTGGCCGCCGCGGGTGCCGAGAAGATCTACATCGCCGAATCCGATGACGTGGAGAACTTTCTGGTGACCCCGAAGGTCGACGTGCTGGCCGGGCTGACCGAGTCGGCCTCGCCGGCCGCGGTCATCGTGGCCGCCACCGCCGAGGGCAAGGAGGTGTCGGGTCGTCTCGCCGCTCGCATCGGCTCCGGCCTGTTGATCGACGTCATCGACGTGAAATCGGACGGCAGCGCGGTGCACTCCATCTTCGGTGGCGCTTTCACCGTCGACGCCAAGGCCACCGGCGACGTGCCGGTGATCTCGGTCCGTCCCGGCGCCATCGACGCGTCGGCGCAGGCCGGCGCAGGCGAGAAGGTGACCGTCGAGGTGCCGGCGCAGGAAGACGGCGTCGTCAAGGTGATTTCCCGCGAGCCGGTGGTCGCCGGTGACCGTCCGGAACTCACCGAGGCCGCCATCGTCGTCTCCGGCGGTCGTGGTGTCGGTTCCGCTGACAACTTCGCGGTCGTCGAGGCGCTGGCCGACTCGCTGGGCGCCGCTGTCGGCGCTTCGCGCGCCGCGGTCGACTCGGGCTACTACCCCGGCCAGTTCCAGGTCGGTCAGACCGGTAAGACCGTCTCGCCGCAGCTGTACATCGCCCTGGGGATCTCGGGCGCGATCCAGCACCGCGCCGGCATGCAGACCTCGAAGACCATCGTCGCGGTCAACAAGGACGAAGAGGCTCCGATCTTCGAGATCGCCGACTACGGCATCGTTGGCGATCTGTTCAAGGTTGCGCCGCAGCTGACCGACGCGGTCAAGGTGCACAAGGGCTGATTCCACGTGCTGCCGAACGGCCCCCGGCATCCGCCGGGGGCCGTTCGCATGGTCGACCCGGTCGACGGACTCAGCAGCGATGCAGGGCAGTGAGCAGTGTGGCCATGATCGGTGAGCGCCGGGCGTCGGCGCGCAGCACCGCCGACACCGGAATGCGTAACTTGTGTTCGGTCAGCCGCAGCACCACCAACCCCTCGGTCGTGCTCTCCGCGTACAGCACCGTCCACGCCTCCGGCCGATTGATCAGCTCCATCGTCGCGGTGTGGTCCGGCGGGATCGGCGGGCCGAAGGTCGGGCCGGTGGGCAGCTCGGCGAACGCGTTGCGAATCACGGTGTGCAGCAACACTTGCTCCTGCTCCGGCGGCAGCAAGAGCGGATACGAGCTCAGATCCGCAAGGGTCACCACGTCTTCGGTGGCCAGCGGGTGCGCGCTGGACGTAGCGATCACGAGATCCTCGACCCAGAGCTGTTCCACCACGAGCCCGGGCTGATCGACGCGGCCGCGGATCAGCGCGAGATCGCAGTCCCCGTCGGTGACCGCGGTGATGCGCTGGCGGAACGGCTTGATCACGAACTCGATCTCCGCCTCCGGATGCGCCGCGCGAGCACCCGCGATCGCGGACAGCGAGCGGGTCGCGAACGACATGTTCGCGGCGAGCCGGATCCGTGGTCCCACTGTGCGCACCGCGGCCCGGATCGCCGACTCCAGGCTCAGCATCTGCTTCGCGAGCGGAAGTAGCCGGGCGGTGGCGTCGGTGGGCACGACCGACCGGGTCGAGCGCTCGAACAGTTGCACGCCGAGGTCGCGTTCGAGCCGGGAGATCTGGTGGCTGATCGCGGACTGTGAGATGAAGCACCGCGCGGCGGCGCCACTGAAGCTGAGCTCCTCGCACACCGCGACGAAGTAGGTGAGCTGCCGAAGTTCCACGGCGCCTCCTATTAATTACGAATCGAGATAAGAGTCATCTTAATTATGCGCTCTGACACCTGAAATATCTGCCCTCTGGATCACGGTTCGTAATGAGAGAAGGAGGCTTTCATGCAGTACATGGATGCGGGGATCGAAACCGCAGGTGTCGTCATTGTCGGATCGGGGTTCGGTGGGCTTGCCGCCGCCAAACAGCTGGCGAAGTCGGGGGTGGACTATGTCCTGATCTCCAGCACGCCCGAGCATCTCTTCCAACCGTTGTTGTACCAGGTAGCGACCGGTGTGCTCGCATCGGAGGAGATCGCGCCGCCGATCGCGGGAATCCTGCGACGCCACCGCGAGGCCGACGTGCGCCTCGGCGAGGTGGTCGCCATCGACCCCGACCGGGCCATCGTCACCTACGAGAACGAGGGCGTCCGGCACCGGATCCGTTACGGCTCGTTGATCGCCGCCACCGGCGCCAGCCAGTCCTATTTCGGCCGCGACGATTTCGCCGAGAAGACGTTCTCGCTCAAGACCATCGACGACGCGCGGCGACTGCGCACCCAGATCCAGCGGGTCTTCGCCGAGGCCGCGAACGCCGACGAACAGACCAGGCGCAGGCTGTTGAGCTTCGTCGTGGTCGGTGCGGGCGCGACCGGCGTCGAGGTCGCGGGCCAGCTGAAGGAATTGGCGAAACGGTATTACCACCAGGAGGTTTCGGTCACCCTCGTCGAGGGGGCCGGCGAGGTGCTCCCGCCGTTCGGCGGTGGGCTGTCGGAATATGCGAAGAAGTCGTTGACCCGCAGTGGCGTCGACGTGCTGCTCGGCACCTTCGTCACCGACATCGAGCAGGGTGAGGTCACCGTCAAGAGTAAAGACGGCGTCGAGCACGGCCTCGCGGCCGAGACCGTGGTGTGGTCGGCGGGTGTGCAGGTGGGCGGGTTCGCCAGAATTCTGGCCGACGCCACCGGTGTCGAGATCGACCGGGCCGGACGGCTGTTGATCAACCCGGACCTCACGGTCGGCGGCTACGCCGATATCTACGCCGTCGGCGACATGACCTCGCTGAACAGCTACCCCGGCCAGTCGCCGGTGGCCATGCAGGAGGGCAGGCACGCCGCCGACATCATCCGCCGCAAGAAGCGGCCCGGCACCGCCTTCACCTACTGGGACAAGGGCAGCATGGCGGTGATCAGCCGCTTCAGCGCCGTGGCGAAACTGAACGAGCACATCACCTTCCGCGGCGTGATCGCCTGGTTCATGTGGCTCGCGGTGCACGTGTTCTACCTCGTCGGGTTCCGCAACCGCTTCGCCGCGGTCGCCTCGTGGTTGGTCGCGTTCATCGGAACCGGACGTCCTGGTTTCGCCGAGGAGAAGAGGACTCCCACGAAGACGCGCGTTCCAGAACAGGTTGCCGCCTGAGGGTTGGTGTTGGTTCGGCAGCGCCTGCGGCACCGCGTGTTCGCGGCCCCTGGGGGCTCGTGTCCGAGCGGTCGCCGCTTGCGACTTCGTCGCGCGGGCGCGGCGGTCCGCTCGGACACGAGCCGGGCCGCGAACGGGCAATGCTCGGTCTCGCTTCGCTCGGAAGCTGGAGTTCATCGGGAACGTGGCGTGAACCTGCGCCATTCCCGTTCGCGGAGCTTTGATGGCCGCGGGCGGGGAGCGCTCGAGTTCACTTCGCTCGGAAGCTGCTGCTGAGTAGGTTCGGCGCGGAGTTCGTGGCAGTGCGCGTTAGTCGTGGCGGTGTTCGATGTGGCCGCGCAAGCGGGTGGTTCGCGGCCACGGATGGCTGCGGAGGGGGAATGCTCGATCCCGCTTCGCTCGAAAGTCGGGGTGAGGCTGGTGGGTTGTGTTGGGGGGTGGGTGTGAGGTGGGGTGTTGGCGCGCGATGTTTGGTTGTGTGATGGGGGCTGCGATCAGGTGATTGGGTTTCGCGTGGCTCGGCGGTCGGGTGGGTTGCGTTGTCCGGCAAGCGCAGATCGTTCGTAAGGGATGCGTTTGCGCGGCTGATGGGCGAACACAGTGGAACCGGGTGGTGAACGGTCGGTGTGACGGCCGTCTCGTTCACCGAACCGGCATCGCCGCGACACTTCGAGGTTGCTCCGGCGCAGTGTCGAGGTGGCTTCATCACGGATATGACTATTTCGTCCGTGTTGACAGCCCCGGCTCGACCGACGGACTCCGGGGCCGAACGCTCGCGGTATTCGCTGGTGGTCTCCTCCTCCGCCGAGCATCGTGTGGCCGCGCAGCGGCTGCGCTACGGTGTGTTCGCCAACGAGCCGGGGTTTCGCATCCCGGACAACGGCACCGGCCTCGACGCGGACCGGTTCGACGAGCACTGCGACCATCTGCTGGTCCGCGAGGATGTCAGCGGCGAGTTCGTCGGCTGCTATCGGATGCTGCCGCCGGACCGGGTGGCCTCCGCGGGCGGGTACTACACGGCAACGGAATTCGATCTCGCCCGGCTGGATCCGGTGGGCATGCGGATCGTCGAGATGGGCCGCGCCTGCGTGGTGCCCGACCACCGCAATGGTTCGGTACTGACCCTCATGTGGGCCGGCATCCTGCACTACATGCAGCTCACCGGCTACGACTGGGTGATGGGCTGTGTGTCGGTGCCGATGCGGGACACCCCGGCCGACCCGCCCGGCGTGAACGTGCGCGGCGTGCGTGACCTACTGCTCGGCAGACACGCCGCCGATCCGCAGCGACAGGTACGCCCGTACCATCCTGTGATCGTCGACGGCAGGACATTGGACGAATTGGCGCCGCCGTCGCGCCCGAAGCTGCCCCCGCTGGTGCGCGGGTACCTACGCCTCGGCGCCGAGATCTGCGGTGAGCCCGCGCACGATCCCGATTTCGCGGTGGCCGACTTCGTGGTGTTACTCGGCCTGGACACCATCAACACCCGCTATCTCAACCGGTTACGCGACGCCGCGGCGACTCTCGACGAAGGACGGTGAGCAGCATGGTCTTCGACGCGCCGCCCGCGCAGGCCGCCGCGCACGCGTGGATGCCGTCGAGTCCGTGCGGGCCCGGCTGTCTGGAGTCGATCGACCAGGCCGGCGCAGGCCGGGTGGCCGCAAGACTGGCCGGGGTCGCCGGACTGCTGCTCAGTTTCCCGGTGGCGCACCTCGTTACTCCCCGCGGCAAACGCGAACTGCTGCACCGGGGATACGCCCGCTTGCTGCTCAGGTGTCTCGGAATACGGTTACGGATCATCGACAATCGCGTGGTCGATGCGATCGACGCGGCGCGCCCGTGGGCCCGGTTCGGCGCACCCGGCCGTGGTGCCCTGGTTGTCGCCGGCCATATCGGCTGGACCGACATCGTCGCGCTGGCGTCGGTGCAGCCCCTCGGTTTCGTAGCGCGTGCGGACATGGTGGACTGGCCGCTGCTCGGCGGACTCGCGAAGCGGATGCGGGTTGTCCCGATCGAGCGCGAGCGCCTGCGGGCTCTGCCGGGTGTCGTGGCCGCCGTCGGCGCGCGGTTGGCCGCCGGCGAGCGAATCGGTGTATTCCCGGAGGGCACCACCTGGTGTGGCCGCGCGTACGGCACGATGCGGCCCGCGCTGTTCCAGGCGGCGGTGGACACCGGAACGCCGGTCCAGCCGGTGCGGCTGCGGTATCTGGATCGCCACGGTGCGCAGTGCACGGTGCCCGGGTTCGTCGGCGCCGACACCTTCGCTTCGTCGGCACGCCGGGTGCTGCGTACGCGTGGGATGGTCGCGGAGGTGGTGCTCGAAGCGCTGGAGCAGCCAGGGACGGACCGGCGCGAGCTGGCCCGCCGCTGCGCGGCCGCCGTGCGCGGGCGGGAGCTGTCGCGACACGGTGCGCTGGATGTCACGTGGATCGAGGCGGCGAACACCCGGGTCCAGGATCCATCGGTGGCAGCGGAGGCGCCGGAAGTGGTTCGCCGACCGCGCCTTCGACCCCTCTTGCGCGGTCGGAGGGCTTCCGGCCTCACTCGGTAGGAACCCCCGACGGCGGGATCCACTGCCGGTTCTACCGGGCCGTCACGTGGTCGCGCTCATATCGTTTCCACAATCAGCGTTCGGCCGTATCGACTCGACCACCCGGACGCATCCCGCGAGTCTCGGCGCTCGGGCCGGAGTTGGACGGCGGCTTCGGTCGGCAGTCCGCCGAGCTGATCGAGGCCGCGCCGTCGGCGCGGGACCAGCGCGAGCCGATCCACACCGCTGAATGATCCCGGCCGCTGCGGTTTCCAACCGCGGGCGAGCTGGTGACAGGTCGCGGGGCGGCGGGTCCGGATATTCGGGCTCGCCACCCCGCGTTCGCACGTCCGAGAACTACCCGAGTAGGGGCGGGCGCTCCTCGGAAGCGCGGCCTACAGCGCTCGGGTGCCAGGTGAACCCGGCGCCCGAGTGCGCTCAGAAGCTGCCGGTGCGCGGCAGGTACCCGCGCCAGCCGCCGTCCCAGCCGTTGCCGTTCCAGCCGCGGTTCCAGTCGCGGTTCCAGTTGTTGTGGTCGTGCCGGCCGCGGTTCCAGTTGTCGTGGTCGTGCCGGCCGCGGTTCCAATTGCCGTTGCCGTGACGGTCGTGGCGGTGACCGGGGCCGCCGTGGACCAGGTCGATCTGTGCGGCGGGCTCGAGCACGATCGGTTCGGCGAGGGCGGGCACCGCGAGCGCGGTGACCGGCATCAGGGCGAGCGCGGAGGCGACGGCAACGCGAGCGAGTATGCGTCGAGTGCGGTGGGTGTCTTGGTACATCGGAACTTCCTCATTCATCTGTATCGTCCGGTGGATGACCGCTCGGTTGTCCCGGCTCGATATCCGTGCTGCGATATGCCGAAAGCGATATGCCGAAAAGCGATGTGCCGGACAGCGATCAATACACTAGACAACGTACCGCTATACAACGGCGCACTCAATAGGTAGAGCGGGATCGGTTTGTGCTCGCAGGACATTTGCACACGATTCCTCGGCGTGCGAGCCCCGCATCTCGGGCCCGTGGGCGGGCGGGAATAACCGCCAACGGGTGACAGCTATCCTTTACTGGTCATGAAGTCGGCTTTTTCGGGTCCGGTCAACGGTGCGGCGCCCCAGACGGTCTACCTCGATCACGCGGCGACCACACCGATGCTGCCCGCCGCTATCGAGGCGATGACGGCTGCCCTGCGCACGACGGGCAACGCATCGTCGCTGCACGGATCCGGTCGCGCGGCTCGACGGTTACTGGAGGAGGCCCGCGAGTCGATCGCCGCGAACCTCGGCGCCCGGCCCTCGGAGGTCATCTTCACCTCGGGCGGGACCGAGAGCGACAACCTGGCGATCAAAGGCATCTTCTGGGCCCGCCGTGACGCCGACCCGCGCCGGAACCGGATCATTTCCAGTTCGGTCGAGCACCATGCGGTGATCGACACGATCGAGTGGCTGCAGCGGCACGAGGGTGCCGAGGTCACCTGGCTGCCGGTGGACGCCGAGGGGGTGGTCGCGCCGGGCGCGTTGCGCGCCGCGCTCGCCGAGAATCCCGGCGATGTCGCGATGGTGACCGTCATGTGGGCGAACAACGAGGTCGGCGGCATTCAGCCGATCGATGAACTCGTCGCCGTAGCACAGGAATTCGGTGTGCCGATGCACAGTGACGCGGTACAGGCGGCCGCGCAAGTGCCGGTCGATTTCGGCGCGAGCGGTCTTTCGGCGGCGAGCTTCGCCGGACACAAACTCGGTGGTCCGCATGGTATCGGCGTGCTGCTGCTCGGCAGGCAGGTGCCATGCGTGCCGCTGCTGCACGGTGGCGGGCACGAGCGCGACCTGCGCTCCGGGACCTCGGACACGGCGGCCGCGATCGGACTCGCCACCGCACTGCATCAGACCGTCGTCGAATTTCCTTTACGCACTGTGGAATTGACCGCCTTGCGCGACATGCTGATCGCGGGCGTCCGCGCGTCGGTGCCGGGCGTGGTGCTCAACGGGCCGGTCGACGGCCGGCGGCTGCCCGGTATCGCGCACGTCACGTTCCCCGGTTGCGAAGGCGATTCGCTGCTGATGCTGTTGGATGCGGCGGGTATCGAATGCTCGACCGGTTCGGCGTGCAACGCGGGAGTCGCCACGCCGAGCCATGTGCTGATCGCGATGGGCGTCGAACCGTGGCAGGCGCGCGGATCGCTGCGATTCTCGTTGGGGCACACGTCGACTCGCGCCGATGTGGACGCGTTGCTGAAGGTATTGCCCCAGGTGGTGGAGCGAGCCAGAGCCGCGGGCCTGGCCGGTGCGAAGGGAGGCGTCTGATGCGGGTACTCGCCGCGATGAGTGGTGGTGTGGACTCGGCCGTGGCGGCGGCGCGTGCCGTCGACGCGGGTCACGAGGTGGTCGGTGTGCATCTGGCGCTGTCCGCGTCGCCGGGCACGCTGCGCACCGGATCACGCGGTTGCTGCTCGAAGGAGGACGCGGGCGATGCCAGACGCGCCGCCGACGTGCTCGGAATTCCGTTCTACGTGTGGGATTTCGCCGACCGCTTCAAGGAAGACGTGATCGATGATTTCGTCGCCGCCTACGCGGCCGGCGAGACGCCGAATCCGTGCCTGCGGTGCAACGAGAAGATCAAATTCTCCGCGCTGGCCGATCGCGCGGTCGCGCTCGGCTTCGACGCGGTGGTCACCGGCCACTACGCGCGGCTGGCGGACGGCGTGCTCCGTCGTGCGGTGGACGCCGACAAGGACCAGTCCTATGTCCTGGCTGTCTTGACCGCGCAGCAGCTGTCCCGCGCGATGTTCCCGGTGGGCGACACCCCCAAGCCGCGGATTCGGGAGGAGGCCGCCGAGCGCGGGCTCGCCGTCGCGAACAAGCCGGACAGCCACGACATCTGCTTCATCCCCTCCGGCGATACCCGCGCGTTCCTCGGCGCGAAGATCGGCATCCGCCCCGGTGCTGTGGTCGATGCCGACGGGCAGGTGCTGGCGGAGCACGACGGCGTGCACGGGTTCACCATCGGGCAGCGCAAGGGCCTCGGATTGCCGGGTCCCGCCGCGGATGGCAAGCCGCGCTATGTGACCGGCATCGATCCCGATTCCGGCACGGTTCGCGTCGGTTCGGCGGAGGACCTGCGGGTGTGGACCGTCCACGCGGAGCGCGCGATCTGGACT
This sequence comes from Nocardia sp. NPDC049190, assembly GCF_040648115.1. Classification (NCBI taxonomy): domain Bacteria; kingdom Bacillati; phylum Actinomycetota; class Actinomycetes; order Mycobacteriales; family Nocardiaceae; genus Nocardia; species Nocardia sp. NPDC049190. The sequence goes on along the minus strand of NZ_JBEZDE010000007.1, from coordinate 168,403 downwards.
TCTGGTTCCGCGCCGGAGGGACCGATCGAATGCGTCGCGCAGGTGCGCGCGCATGGCGGCACCGCGCCCGCGGTCGCCGAAGCAGTGGGCGACGAGGTGGTCGTCCGGCTGCGCGAGCCGTTGACCGGTGTCGCGCGCGGCCAGGCCGTGGTGCTCTACCGGCCGGACCCGAAGGGTGACGAGGTGATCGGCAGCGGAACCATCTCCGGCACGCGCGCGGCCGTCACGAGTGATGCGGGGTCCGACGCGGCGCGATGAGCGCCGATGCGGGCGCCGCGGAATACAGCGACCACAGCGACCGATGGGCTGCGGTGTCGGTGGAGTCCGGTGACGGAGGAATCGAGCGGACGGGAGTACGGCGACGGTGTACGAGACCGGCACGGATGACGTGGTGTACGACGGCGCGACCGAGGCGGCGTCCGAGCCCGCGCGCATCCGAGGTGCGATTGCGACCGGGGTCGGCTCCTGGCCCGGTACCGATCCACGTGAGGCTGCCGCGACTATCGTCGGCGAGCTGGGCGACCTGCCGCATGTGGTGGAGCTGCCGGGCCGCGGCGTGGGCGCCGACCTGATCGGCCGGGCCTGCGCACTGTTGGTCGACCTGCCTTTCGACAGCACGACCAGGGGTTACCGGTTCGCGCCACACCCGGGAGCGGTCGCGCGACGAGCGCGCGATCTGCTGCGCACGGATCTGGACGCGCTGGAAGAAGCGTGGGAGACCGCAGGTCTGTCCGGGGCGGGCCGGGTGATCAAAGTGCAGGCGGCGGGGCCGCTGACGCTGGCCGCGCAGGTGGAGTTGTCCGGAGGACATCGCGTGCTCACCGACCCCGGTGCTGTGCGCGATCTCTCCGAATCCCTGGCCGAAGGGTTGGCTCAGCACGTCGCCGAGGTGCGCAAACGGCTCGGCGCGCAGGTTGTCCTGCAACTGGACGAACCTTCGCTGACCGCGGTGCTGGACGGTTCTCTGGGCGGGGTGAGTGTGCTGAACACTGTGCGCGCCGTGCCCGGGCCCGAGGCGCTCGCCATCCTGGACGCGGTGATCACCGGCCAGTCGGTGTCGGTGCTCGTGCACAGCTGTGCCGAGCCGCCCGCGCTGGCTCTGTTGCAGCGCAGCGCCGCCGCGGCGGTCGGCTTCGACCTGGCCACGATCGGCACCGACGAACTCGACGGCATCGGTGAAACTCTCGAAGCGGGAAAGCAACTGGTGCTCGGTGTCGTTCCGACCGCCGCGCCGGCCACCTCGGTCACCTGGCGCGACTACGCCGAGCCGGGCGTCCGCCTGGTCGATCGCCTCGGCTTCGGCAGGAAGACGCTGGCGGATCGGGTATCGGTCAGTCCCACCTGTGGTTTGGCGGGCGCCTCGCTGGAGTGGGGCCGCAAGGCACTGCGACTGTGCACCGAGGTCGCGCGAGCGTATGCCGAAGAGCCGGAAGAGCTTTCGTTCTCCTGACGGGCGTCCGGCTTGTCGACATGGGCGTCCGGCTTGTTCGACGGTAGTCGTGGCCGGCGGCGGGGAGTGACGCCGTCGAATCCGCGAGCGTCGATCGGGTTCGCCTGTGCCCGGCGACAGCTCGGCCGGAACTCGACATGAGGATCCCGAGTCCGTGCCCGGTCGATGGCGGGTTTCTCCGCTAGGAGCGCGCCCTCGCGCCGATTGCCCGCGGATCGAACTGTGCGGCGCCCGCCGGTCTGCCGTTCCCGTGTCGAACAGGCCATCCGGAAATCGCTCCGCAGGTACGGCGACGTGCGGGAACGCGGCGATGCGATGTCGGCGGGCTCGGCTAGTGTGCGATGGGTGAGTGAGAGCGACAGCGCGCCGGCACCGGCGGCAGCCGAGCAGCGAGTGGCGTGGCAGCGGCTCGCCGATGAGGTACGCGAGCATCAGTTCCGCTACTACGTGCGGGATGCGCCGATCATCTCCGACGGCGAGTTCGACGCGTTGCTGCGGCAGTTGCAGGCGATCGAGGAACAGCATCCCGACCTGCGCACGCCGGATTCGCCGACCCAGCTCGTCGGCGGTGGCTTCGCGACCGATTTCACCGCGGTCGACCATCTGGAGCGGATGCTGTCGCTGGACAACGTGTTCGATGTCGACGAGTTGCGTGCCTGGGCAAGCCGGGTCGAGGCGGAGACCGGGCCGGATCCGCACTACCTGTGTGAAGTGAAGATCGACGGCGTCGCGCTGAACCTCGTCTACCAGAACGGGCGGCTGGTCCGCGGCGCCACCCGCGGCGACGGGCGCACCGGCGAGGATGTGACGCTCAACGCTCGCACCATCGACGACATCCCCGGCGAGCTGACGCCCAGCGCCGAGTTCCCGGTCCCGGATCTGCTGGAGGTCCGTGGCGAAGTGTACTTCCGACTGGCGGACTTCGAGACGCTCAACGCCGCGATCGTGGCCGAAGGCAAGCCGCCGTACGCCAACCCGCGCAACACGGCGGCCGGCTCGCTGCGGCAGAAGGACCCGTCGGTGACCGCGCGGCGCGGGCTGCGCATGATCTGTCACGGTTTCGGTCGTATCGAGGGCTACAGCCCTACCTCGCAGTTCGAGGCGTACCGCGCGCTCGCGGCATGGGGTCTGCCGGTGTCCGAGCACACCAGGCGAGTACAGGGCATCGACGCGGTGATCGAGCGGGTCGTCTACTGGGGCGTGCACCGGCACGATATCGAACACGAGATCGACGGCCAGGTGATCAAGATCGACGAGACGGCGCTGCAGCGGCGGCTCGGCGCCACCTCCCGCGCGCCGCGCTGGGCGATCGCCTACAAGTACCCGCCGGAGGAGGCGACGACCAAACTGCTGAACATCGAGGTGAACGTCGGTCGCACCGGCCGGGTCACCCCGTTCGCGGTGATGGAGCCGGTGTCCATCGCGGGTTCCACGGTCGCCATGGCGACCCTGCACAATGCCGCCGAAGTGAAGCGCAAGGGCGTGCTGATCGGGGACACGGTCACCATCCGCAAAGCGGGCGACGTGATTCCGGAGGTGCTCGGCCCGGTGGTGGATGCGCGTCCCGACGAGGCGCGGGAGTTCGTCATGCCGACGCACTGCCCCGAGTGCGGCACCGAATTGCGGCCGGAGAAGGAAGGGGACGCCGATATTCGCTGCCCGAACTCGCAGTTCTGCTTCGCGCAGTTGCGTGAGCGGGTATTCCATGTGGCCGGACGCGGCGCCTTCGATATCGAGTCGCTCGGTTACGAGGGCGCGATCGATTTGCTGAGGTCCGGCGCGATCACCAACGAGGGCGACCTGTTCGATCTCGACGCGGAGACACTGCTCACCACCTCGCTGTATGCCAACAAGAGCGGCAATCTCTCCGCCAACGGCCAGCGGTTGCTGGAGAACCTGGCGGCCGTCAGGGACCGTCCGCTGTGGCGGGTGCTGGTCGGGCTGTCCATCCGGCACGTCGGCCCTACCGCGGCGCGGGCGCTCGCTGCCGAGTTCGGCAGCCTGGACCGGATCGAGCAGGCGTCGGTCGATGAACTCGCCGCTGCCGACGGGGTCGGGCCGACCATCGCGGCCGCGGTGGCGGAATGGTTCACCGTCGACTGGCACCGCGCGGTGGTGGCGAAGTGGCGGGCCGCCGGTGTGCGGATGGAAGACGAGCGCGACGAGTCCATCGAACGCACGCTCGAGGGCCTGTCCATCGTGGTGACCGGTTCACTGCAAGGATTCACCCGCGACGGTGCCAAGGAGGCGATCCTGGTGCGCGGCGGCAAGGCCGCGAGTTCGGTGTCGAAGAAAACCGCGTTCGTGGTGGTCGGAGACGCGCCGGGTGCCAAGGCGGTCAAGGCTGAGGAACTCGGGGTGCCGATCTTGGACGAGGAGCGATTCCGACTGTTACTGGAAGCAGGACCGGAAGCGGTGACGCCGGAAACCGGCGCGGAGGATGCCGCCGCCGACGAGTGAGCGGCCACAGCATGGGCAGCCGGCCCCGGTAGCGCCGTGCTGAGCACCAGTTCCGACGAACAACTGGTGACAACCTCGATATACCATGCCACCGCACGATAACTCGTGTTCGAGAGACGATTGCCGCTCTCGAGGGCCATGAGGCTCGTGGAAGGATCTCGCATGGAACTCGCCGACAAAGTCGCTCTGATCACCGGGTCGACCGGTGGTATCGGAAGTGCCACAGCCGAACTGATGGCCGCTGCGGGCGCACAGGTCATCGTTACCGGCCGGAACACCGAGCGCGGGGCGTCGACGGTGCGGGCGATCACCGCGGCCGGCGGCCAGGCGCGCTTCATCGCGGTCGACCTGACGGACATGGCGTCGCTGCGGCATCTCGCCGATGCGGCGGGCGCGGTCGACATCCTGGTGAACAATGCCGCCATAATGCCGGCCGGACCGACAACGTCCCAAGACGTCGAATCCTTCGACACCGCGCTGGCGACCAACCTTCGGGCGCCATACTTCCTCACCTCCGCGTTGGTTCCGGCGATGATCGCGAAAGGCTCCGGCAGCGTTGTCAACGTCAGCACGATGGGCGCGCGGATCGGCATGCCCGGCGCCTCCACCTATAGCGCGACCAAGGCGGCACTGGAGTCGTTGACTCGTACCTGGGCGGCCGAGTTCGGGTCGGCGGGGGTACGGGTCAATACCGTCGCCCCCGGCCCGACACGAACAGCGATGTTGCTGGCGGTCATCGGCGAGCACGGCGCTGCCCAGCTCAGCGATACCACCCTGCTCGACCGACTTGCCACGCCCCGCGAAATCGCCGAAGTGATCTACTTCCTCGCCACCGACCGCGCAAGTTTCGTCACCGGCACCACGATCTCGGCTGACGGAGGCCGAACCGCGGTCTACCGCAATCAAAGTGCGGCGACACTGCGCAGGTGAGCCGCGCGATTCGCGATCGGTAGTCCGGTCGCACCGCGCTGTGGCATCGCGTCGTCCATCGCGGGCCGATCTCACGTGACGGTGACCGTGGCCCCCAACTGGCCGGCGATGTCGAACCTTCCGCAGCGACCATCGCTCAGGTCGAGCTTCTGGGTCACCAGCTTGCCGCGACTGTTCTTGAACGTGGCCTCGGCGGTCACGTCGGTGTTCGGCATCGAGCACACTTTCGACACCGGCGCCGACGGGTCGTAGTCAACGGTTCCGCCGCCCTGGCAGGTGTTGGTGCTGTTCCCGAGGAACACGCGCGCGGTGCCGTCCGGACATGGCGCGTTGGCCGCCGCCTCCGGCGCCGACACGACCAGCGACCCCAACGCCACCGCGGCGACGACGGAACTTCCGACCACAAGACGACGAAGCGGCAGTTTCATCGTTACCCATCCCTTCGAGCATCGAGCATCGAGCATCGAGCATCGAGCATCGAGCATCGAGCATCGAGCAGCTACAGCGAATCGGCCGCGGCATGCCCGCGACATCCAGGCATGCTAACCCGCTATCACCGCCTTGTCCTGGCGATCGACACTTGGTGACCATCCTGCCGACGCGTCGGGTGCTGCCGCGTTCGGTGATATCGCACCAGGTAGTGCTGGTAGTCGTGCGGCAGCATCCGGAATCGGGGAGGTAGTCGGTCGAATGGGGATCGACCGCAGGTGCGAGCGGGACGCGCGCGAGGGGGTTGGTGTCGCCGGCTGGTGCTGGAAACGGAAGTATGGCGGCATGCTGCGCAGTTTTCAGGTGACCAATCACAGATCGCTGGCCGAGCGGCAGGAACTGCGGCTGACCAAGGGAAACGGGCCGGTGGCGGTGCCGGTGACCGCGATCCACGGCGAGGCCGCGGCGGGCAAGACGAACCTGACCGATGCGCTCTGGCAGATGCGGGACGCCGTGTTGCATTCGGTCACGGGGTGGGATCCCTACGCCGGTCCGGTACGGACGCCGCATCTCGAATTTCCCGATCGGCCTTCGGAATTCGTGGCGGCGTTCGTCGCGGAGGGCGAGCCGTACACCTACGGTTTCCGGCTGGACAACGCCGACGTGACGGCCGAATGGCTGCACGCCCACCCGCGTTCGCGCAAACGGATCGTCTTCGAACGCAGCGGCGAGCAGATCAAGATCGGCCCGATGTTCGAGGCTGCGCGGTACGGGATCGCCGCGCTGGTGCCACTGGTCCGGCCGAACGCCCTGCTGCTCAGCCTCGCGGGGCAGATGTATGCCGATGCGTTGGTACCCGCGTATCGATGGTTCGAGTCGATGCTCGACGTGCAACACGGTCCGGCCGACCCCGACGCCATCGCGCGTCGACTCGGCAGCCACCTCTCGCGCTCGGCGCACAACGTGGCCCGCCTGCTGATGCTGCTGCGCACCGCCGAACTCGGCATCACGGACCTGCTCATCGCCGAGAACGACTCGATGTACGCCGACTACCTGCGTGAGCTGGATGCCGACATTGCCGGGATCGGCATGCAGTTGCGGTCGGACAACGGTGGCGCCGGCGTGCTGCTGGAGCGAGAGTCGACCAACCTGAAAGCCGCCCGTGACGCCCTGTACGCGCGGATGGTCGGCCGGCGTGGCGTCGGCCTGACTCTGGTGCACGAGGGCATCGGCAGGCCGTTCGACATCCGCGACGAATCCTCCGCGACGTTGTCGCTGCTGCGGGTGTTGCCGACCATGCTCGACGCGCTCGACGAAGGCCGCGTGCTCGTCGTGGACGACATCGGCGCGCACCTGCCCGCGGAACGGGCCGACCGATTGATCCAACTGTTCCAGAACCCGGAGACCAATTCCCGTGGCGCCCAACTGATCTTCACGACCAACAGTCGCGCCCTGATCGACCGGGGCAACAGCCGTGCGACACACACCCACACCGCGGTGTGGCAGATCCGTCGCACCGGCCGGGGGACCAGTGAACTCGCCTCGGTGTAGTGCGCCCCTAGCATGGTCGACATGCTGGAGTTCTTCTCGCTGCTGATCCTGGCCGCCGTACTGGTGTCGACGATCGTGTTCGTCGTCCGCAGCCGCGGGGGCCGGCGAACCGCGGACCCGGAGCGCGGCACGCTGTACGTCACCGGTGTGAGTCCGCGCCCGGACGTCCTCGGTGCGCAGTATGTGACCATCACCGGCAACCTCACCGGTCCTACGGTCCCGGGCACAGTCGTCTACGGCCGCTTCGTTCGCGACACGAACTCCTGGCCGGAAGTAGGCGACTCGCTTCCCGTGATCTATCCGGCGGGCAAACCCGACCGCTGGCAGATCTCCGGAATGAGCTGAAGCCGTTCGGCCAGAGCCCCGGTGTCACGGTCGGGTATCCGTTGGCAAGGCACGATCTGCAGGGCAACGCTGCCGCCGGGACGCGCCCCGCGAGCGGGTCAGCTGGATGGTGGTGTGACGTAGCCCGCCTTATCGACGGTGGCATCATGCCGGGTATGGATCTGAAGGACCCCGGTGTGGTCGTCCGGGTGGCGCGGCCGGACGAATACGATGCCGTCGGCGAGTTGACCGTGGAGGTCTACGTCGGTGCCGGATATGTGCGGGCGGGCAGTTGGTACGCGGGGGAATTGGCCGACACGCGACGCCGCGCGACGTCGGCTCGGATCCTCGTCGCCACGCATGCCGATCGGATCATCGGTTCGCTCACCGTCGCACACGCGGGGACGCCGTACGCCGAAATCGCACAGCCGGGCGAGTTGGAGTTCCGTATGCTCGCCGTCGCGAAGTCCGCGCGCGGTCTCGGCGCGGGAACTGCGCTGGTGCGCACGGTGATCGACTTGGCAAGAGCGGAGGGCTGCACCGCTGTCGCACTCACCACCATGCCCGCCATGGTCGACGCCCGAAGGATCTATGACCGCTTGGGTTTCTTTCCCGCCCCCGCCCGAGACTGGCGCTCCAGTGAGGGTGACCTGCTGACCGTTCTCCGGCTGCCGGTCGACCTCTCCGGCAGCGCACCTGCTCGGTGACCTCGGATGATCCCGGGCATACCGCGGATCAGGGGCATTTCGGCCCGGGCATCGGGCCACCCGGGCGAGCCTGTCGGCCTGACTTGTCTCCGCCCGACCCGTCGAATCGGGTGCGTACAGTGTGCCGGCGGCGGGCGTCGCCGCTGAGGCGGCAGTTCTCGCCGTAGTGCGAGCGGCCTGGCCCTATCCGAGGACGGTCGCGACAATCCCCGCGAGATAACCGAGTCGGGCGACTTCGGAAGGCCGGAAGTCGGGTCCGCCGGGGCGTCCGAGCATCAGCACCTTGCCGGTATTGCCGAGGGGAGCGGCGGCCAGTTTGGTATCCATGGTGCGCCAGATCTCCGGGACCCAGTCGGCGTCGGGGTCGAGCACGGCGGGCTTCTCCAGCGGCATCCACGGCGCCGAAGCCGCCTGTGTCTGTGGCGCACTCGGGCTTCCGACCACCCGGTACGCGCCGTGCGGGCCGACGTCGATGACTGTGCTCCAGCCGACCCGTAGCACGCGCGGCACACCGTCGACGAGCACCTGCATCCGATCGTCGCGGGCGCCGGCGACCTGGTCGATGAGTTCGAGTTCGCGGTGGGTGTCCAGCACGCCGGTGTAGGGGCGGATGGAGTCCACGTGCACGTCGCCTATCGATTCGGCGGCTGTGATGAGGGTGTCGGGCAGTGCGCCCGAGGGCACCTCGACGACCAAGTCGTCGACAGCGAACCCGGCTCCGCGTTCCACCACGTCCAGCGAGAGAATGTCGGCGCCGACCGAGCCGAGTGCGACCGCGAGTGCGCCTAGGCTTCCCGGTCGATCCGGAAGTTGCACGCGGAGCAGGTACGACACGTGCTTTCCTTTCCTTGGGCGGCCCTTCCCCGGGCGGCCGAGGTCCTGAATGGATACCCGGGTTACGCAATACTTACACCCCTCGAGGCGGGTTATCGAGTCGGAGGCGGATCGGCGACGAACGCCACGCGGCGAATGCGCGCGGAGACGGCGTGTCGCGCTGGTTCGAGCGGGGTGTCGTCGACCCGGACGCGGGTGTCAGGACACCCACGCGGACGTTTCGGTCGACGTGCGGGCGAAGCGCGGGTACCGGGCGGCGGCGGTGGGGCCGGTGGCTAGGCTGTGTGGGTTGTCGTGCCTACACCGCGCGGGTTCGCGTCCTGCGTCGCCGGGCACGTCGACATCGTCCGGTACCGGCCGCTGCAAGCGGAACGGTGTGAACTGTTGAAATTGAAGCCGAAAGGGGTCCCGCGGTGCCCGCCATCTCCCGCGACGAGGTCGCACACCTCGCCCGGCTGTCCCGGCTCGCGCTGTCCGATGCCGAACTGGATCAGTTCGCCGGCCAGCTGGATTCGATCTTGAGCCACGTGCGGACCATCTCCGAGGTCGCCGCCGCCGACGTCCCGGCCACCGCCTCGCCGAATCCGGCGGTCAACGTGACCCGGCCCGATGAGGTCGTGCCCTGTCTCACCCCCGAGCAGGCGTTGTCCGGTGCGCCGGCGGTCGAAGAGCAGCGGTTCATGGTTCCGCAGATCCTGGGAGAGGGCGAATGAGCGCGGCATCGCAGAGTGATTCGACAGGCGGCGGTCGGGCCTCGGGTGGGCCCGATCTGACCACGCTGTCGGCGGCCGACCTGGCCGACAAGATCCACCGCGGCGAGCTGTCCTCGGTGGAGGTCACCCAGGCGCACCTGGACCGGATCGCCGCGGTCGACGGTGAATACCACGCGTTCCTGCACGTCGCGGGGGAGCACGCGCTGGCGGCCGCGGCCGCGGTGGATTCCGCGATCGCCTCCGGGGCGGAGCCCGCCTCACCGCTCGCCGGAGTTCCGTTGGCGCTCAAGGACGTGTTCACCACCACGGACATGCCGACCACCTGCGCGTCGAAGATCCTCGAGGGGTGGGTGTCCCCGTACGACGCGACCGTCACCACGCGGCTGCGCGAAGCGGGTATCCCGATCCTCGGCAAGACCAACATGGACGAATTCGCCATGGGCTCCTCCACCGAGAACTCGGCCTATGGTCCGACCCGCAACCCCTGGGACACCACCCGGATCCCTGGCGGCTCGGGCGGTGGCTCCGCGGCCGCGCTGGCCTCGAACCAGGCGCCACTGGCGATCGGTACCGACACCGGCGGGTCGATTCGCCAACCCGCCGCCGTCACCGCCACCGTCGGCACCAAGCCGACCTACGGCACAGTGTCCCGCTTCGGCCTCGTCGCCTGCGCGTCGTCGCTGGACCAGGGCGGTCCGTGCGGTCGGACCGTGCTGGACACCGCGCTGTTGCACGAGGTGATCGCCGGGTACGACCCGCGCGACTCCACCTCGCGCGACGTGCCGGTGCCGCCCGTGGTCGCCGCGGCGCGCGCCGGCGCCGAGGGTGATCTGCGCGGCGTGAAGGTCGGCGTGGTGAAGGAGCTGCACTCCGACAGCTACCAGCCGGGCGTGCTCGCCTCCTTCGACGCCGCGGTCGCGGTGCTGAAGGACCTCGGCGCCGAGGTGATCGAAGTGTCGTGTCCGCACTTCGAATACGCGCTGTCGTCCTATTACCTGGTCATGCCGTCGGAGGTGTCGTCCAACCTCGCACGGTTCGATGCCATGCGCTACGGCCTGCGCGTCGCCGACGACGGCCAGCACAGCGCCGAGCAGGTCATGGCGGCGACTCGCGCGGCCGGGTTCGGTCCGGAAGTGAAGCGCCGCATCATGCTCGGCACCTACGCGCTCTCGGCCGGCTACTACGACGCCTACTACGGCCAGGCTCTCAAAGTACGCACACTCATCGCGGGCGACTTCGACAGTGCCTACCAGCAGGTCGACGTACTCGTCTCGCCGACAAGCCCGTTCACCCCGTGGAAACTCGGCGAAAAGGTCGACGACCCATTGGCCATGTACCTCTCCGACCTGTGCACCCTGCCCACCAACCTGGCCGGCCACCCGGCCATGTCGGTCCCGTCCGGTCTGAGCGCGGAGGACGGCATGCCGGTCGGCCTGCAGATCATGGCACCCGCCCTCGCCGATGACCGCCTCTACCGGGTGGGCGCCGCCTACGAGGCCGCTCGGGGACCGATCGGCTGACCCGGCTGCCGCCGCACCCGGTGGTCCGCGCCGTGCCGCGGTCCGAGCATCCCTGGTCGGACCGCGCGAGGCGCTGACCGGGGTGCGGCTGGTCGCCTCGATCACCGGCGCATCGATGGTCCCGGCCGGCGTTCTCGGTGCCGCGCATGGAGTGTGCAGGTAGGTCGAATGTACGAGGTCGAGTACGGCCTGGTCGCCGCTGCCGGGGTTGCTATGCGGGCCAGGTGAATTCGGTGTCTCTCGCGTAGTCGTCGCGGCGTTGGGTCAATGCGATCGTGACCATGTGGTGCGCGCCTGGACCGATGATCTTGCGGAGCGGAGGGTGCGGCATGTTCACGAGTGCGATCACTTCCGCGGCGCCGACCTCGGGACGTGCCTCGATCCATTCGAGCGCGGTGTCGGACGTCGTGTCCCCGGGGGATTCCGTGTCGGTTGCGGGCTCCTCGACGAAAGTCGGCGAGTTCTCTGGTTGGTTGTCGATCGAGACGGAGTCGGTAGGGACCTGCGCTGCGCTGGCGGGTGTTGCTACGGTGCCAGCCGAGTCGGCCGTCGGTTCGGTCGGGGCGGCGGAGGAGGCCGTCGGGTAGTTCGGCATGCCGAGGATGGTGGTGCGCAGGTCCTCGTAGGCCCGGATGCCGGTCGCGAAGCGCATGCTCGACTTGGCCCAGTCGGTGTCGAAGCCGCCCATCTGGGCGAGGGTGACGGCGATGCCGAAGGGACGTAATTCGTCGGCGAGCGAGGCGCTGAAACCTTCCAGGGCCCATTTGCTCGCGTTGTACATACCGAAGAGCGGGAGGCTTCCGACGGCGCCGACCGTCGAGATCTGCACGATGTGGCCCGAACCCTGGGTGCGCAGGTGCGGTGCCGCGGCTTGGCAAACCCAGAGGGCGCCATAGAAATTGGTGTCCATCTGCTCGCGGATCTGGGTCTCGGTGAGTTCCTCGACAGCACCGACCAGCCCGTAGCCCGCGTTGTTCACGATTACGTCGATGGAGCCCATCCGCGCGAAAGCCTCGTCGACGACGGCGATCACGTTCGCGCGTTCGCGAACATCCAGCGTCAGCACGGTCAGTCGGTCGTGCGCGAGCTCTGCCATCGCCTCCGGGTTCCTGGTGGTGGCGACGACGCGGTCGCCCTCGGCGAGTGCGGCCAGCGTGAATGCTCGGCCGAGCCCACGGTTGGCGCCGGTGATGAACCAGGTTCTGGTCACAGCGGATCCTTTCTACACGAGACGATGCGTCTCGTTGTGACGATGCCAAGCGCCGGCCTCGCTGTCAAGACGAGACGTACCGTCTCGTTCGGTGCTATCGTCGTGTCATGGCCGATGCTCCTACTACGACGCGACGCAGCGAACGGTCCCGTGCGGCGATCCTCGCCGCCGCCACCGAGCTGATCGGTGAACTGTCCTACCCGAAGCTGAGTATCGAGGCCATCGCGGCCCGAGCGGGCGTCGGCAAGCAGACGATCTATCGCTGGTGGCCCTCCAAGGGGGCGGTCGTGCTCGACGCGATGCTCGAATCGGATTCCGGCCCCGCGGGTCTCGCGCTGCCGAACACCGGCGACATCGCCGCCGACCTACGCGGGCTGCTGCGCGGCTCGGTCGCCGCGCTGACCGATCCCGGCTTCGAGTCTTTCCTCCGCGCCATGTATATCGAGATCCAGCAGGATCCCGAGCTGGCCGCCGCCTATCGTGAACGCCTCCTGCTGCCGCAGCGCGCCGCTATCACCGACCGGCTTGCCGCCGCCGTCGACTCGGGTGAACTCCGTGCCGGTCTGGATCTGGAGTTCGCCGTCGACCTGCTGCTCGGCCCGATCCAGACCCGGTGGTCACTCGGTCTCGGCGGCCTCACCGACGCATACGCCGACACCGCACTCGAGGGGGCACTGGCCTATCTGCGCGCGGCGCGACCTGTCCTTCCATCGTGAACGATCTCGGCGTCGTCATTCGTCCATCATCATGGCCAGGGTTCCGGCGTAGGAAAGCGCGCGGCGCGGGTCCCCCTCGGCCGGCGTGATCGGCAACAGCGAGCCGGCCCGGATCAGGCGGCGTGCAGTGACTCGGCCTGTCTCTGGATCCCGTTGGTCATGCCCTCGAAGCCGCGCCGTAGATTCGCGCCGAGTAGTGCGACGACAACGGGATGCAACCAGCCCGCTAGCTCGAAATGGGACTCGTAGCGGCTGCGGTTGTCTGCCAGCGGCGTGACAGTGTGCGAGCGGAGGCTGTGCAGCGCGCCGAACGGAACCGGCTTCATCGAATAGGTGAGTTCGCGGCCCGGTGTGTGGGATCGGATCCACTCACGCTGCTTGCGCGGGGTTTCGGCGAGGTGGACAAGCATGTCGATCGGCTCGCCGGGGGTCAGTGAACTGTGGCATTCCGAGACGAAAGGATTCCACTCCAGGTAGCGCGGGAAGTCGGTGATCACCTGCCACACCAGTTCGGCGGGGGCGTCGATGTCGCGGACGAGATCGATGACGAAGGGCATGGTGAAATTAGAACATGTTCTATCGGAGGGCGGCTCGTGTGGGCCGTCGCGCGTTCCTCGGGCCGTGGTGTCCGACGCGGCTCGGACCATGATCTGTGCAGCGTCGCTCGCGCGAGCCGGATCGGTCAGCACGTGCCCATGGCGGTGCCTTGATCGGCGCCGTAGCGATGCCCATGACCCGGGGGAGCGCTCAGCGCGGCGAGTAGGTCCGCGGTGGTCTGCAGAAAGCTCAACACCGGAAGCCATCGGGGAACAGGAGCGTCCACCCGGACGCCGGTCAGGTCGGGTGCGCGCCACAGCTGCGCGGGTGACCAATGGATCACCGGGTCCGAGCTGTTGGCCAGCACGGTCGCGCCGCCGTGGTGCACGTCGTTCGCCGGCGGACCGGCCCACAGGACCGCGCACGTTCGGCTGTCCTGTTCCGCGTCGTCGGCGAAGACGCCGGTGCCGCCCAGCGCGCCGAGACTCTGGCCGTACAGATACAACTTCGGCTTGTGCGACAGGCTACGCAGGTGGTTCTCCACGGCGGTGAACAACGTCCGCGCGGCCGTGATCGCGTCGTCGCGGCCGAAGACGAACGTCGCCCAGCTGGGCAGGTACGAGTACTGCAGCCCGACCAGCGCGACGTCACCCTCGAAGCGCTGGTCGAGACCCGCGACGGCGTTCGCGTCGATCCACCCCGATCCGGTGGGCACCGCGACGACCAGGTTCGAGCGATCGAATCCGCCGGAACGGGCCAATTCCCGGATCGCCAGCGCGACACGGCTGTTCAAGTCCGGCGCCGACGCCATCCCGACGTATACCCGCGCCGCTCGGGTGGGCCCGCCGCTGACGAACTTGCGACCCTCCGCACCCAGCGACGACCAACTGACCGTCGACTGGGTGCTGCCCGACGTGGTGTACGAAACCGGTTGCAGCAAGTGGGGATCCACGTCGGCGTCGGCGTCCGCGTACGCGGACTCGCGCCAGCCGACGACCGCGGGCGCGCCGACGAGCGACAGCAGCGCCGCCGTCACAACGATCAATGACACTCCACGCACCCGGCCCAGTCTCCGCAACGCCCAGCCGATCGAACGGGTGGTCCCGGCGAACAGGCAGACGATCAGGGCCGCGCCGAGCGCGCACCGCATCCAATAGTCGGCTCCGATCTGTGGTGTCCCCATCGCCGCGCGCAGTCGGTTCTGCCAGTGCCCCGCGTTCGCCGCGGCGCCGACTACCAGCACCGACATCGCGACCATCAGGGGCAGTCGGACCGACGAATGCCGCTGATTGATGTCGAAACCGCGACGCCGCAGCACGAATCGAACGATTCCCGCAATGCCGAGCGCGCCTACGGCCAGCAGTCCGGTCAACACGGCTTGAGCGCTCGGCGTCCGGGGGAGCAGACCGGGCGCCAACGAGGCCAATGTGCCGACCCCGAGTCCGAGCGTCGTGCCGATCCGTGCCGGCAGGACCGGAGCGGCGGTGTGCCGCAGGGTGACTCCCACTCGGCGACACACGGCCGAGCACGAGGGGGACTTCGCGTCGGCGCTTCCCATCGGATCAGATGGTCGGAACGCGGGGGTGCCGGTCGCCGCGGAACCATGGGCGATATCCGGCTGGGCATCGACGCGCGCGAAACCCCGGCGCCGATTCCGCTTCCCCGCATAGGGTGCGGCTTGCGCGCAGGCCGTGGTCCGTACCCGCCGGTTTCGCCCCGCACTCCGAGCGGGACCGGAGGATCCGGCCGCGACCGCCTCGGTCATCGCGGGACCACCTGTGCGCCAGCGGTATTCGATACCGCCCCGGCGGCCGAGAAGCTACGCTGACGGATCCGCACAGCGAGCACCGCGCCGATCCCCAATACTCCGGCGCCGAGCAGTCCCAGGGACTGCCAGCGCACCGCCGAATCGGAATCCGTGGTCGTGAGCAGAGGTTCGACCACCGGCACACCGTAGTCCTGCCGGCGTGAGTTCAGATCGACGGCGGTGGTCGCGATCGTCGCCATGGTGTCGCAACGGGCACGGGAGAGCGATTCGACGCGGGTGGCGCAGGCCTCGTGCATGTGCCGGTCCAGTGTCGCGTCGAGCGCTTGGCGCGCCCACGGTCCGAGTGGCTCGCCGTGTCGATCGGCGTAACGCAACAAGTCGTAGCCCAGGTCGTGAGCTTTGCACGCGGTGTCGAACTCGACGGGCAGCGCCACCGGCGAGGAACAGTCACCCCGCGGATTGACGACGAGACCGTTCTCGGTGCTCGGTCGGTAACCGAACGAGGCGGTGAAGTCCGGCGGAATGGCGGCCAGTGAGTCGGCACCGTCCGCGGTCAGCTCTGCGACGGCGGCGACGGCCGGCTCGCTCTCGATCGGCGCGGCCGCCGCTGCGGCTAGCGGCGCGGGGGCCAGGAACACAGTGGCCGCCATCGCGGTCAGCGCGCTGGCGGTCAATGCGGCATAGCGTTGCGTGTGTGCGGCGGAAGAAGTGGTGGCGGAACGGTTTCGGGCGCCTGCGGCCGATGCGGACCGGGTCGAGGGTCCTGCGCTGGTCGGTGTGCTCATGGCGTCGACGTTAGGCACCCGCCCGCGAGATCGCTTCACGCCCTGGCACTGTTTGGCCCGGCGTGCCGCCGGGGGAGACGCCGCGCTGACTGGTACCGGGGTACGGGTCCGAAATCCCCCGAGGGTATGAGGCTGCGGTGAGCTGGGATTTCCTAGGGTGAACGACATGAAGCAGAAGAGTCGTGCCGGGTTGCGCCGGCTGGATGCGCGGACGTGGTTCGACTTCGGCATGGTTGTGGTCGCTCTGATCTGCTACACCGTGGCCTGGCCGACATTGCACCTGACGCATACGGTGCCGACCGCGGCACAGCCGTTCGTCGCGGCGCTCGCCGCGTTCCCGCTGCTGCTCGTGCGGATGAACCCGGCGCTGGGCTGGGCCATCTCGGCGGGGTCGGCGCTGGTGATCGCGCTCGCGATCCCGAATCAGCCGAACAACGACCTGCCGTTCCAGGTCGTGCACATCCTGAGCTTGCTCGTGCTGTTGTTCGCGGTCGCGGTGCGCGCGCCAGGCCGGATCGTCGCGATCGCGTGGGCCGCCACCGCGTTGCTGTTCTCGACCACCATGCCGGGAGAGGGCGAGGCATTCGCGAGTTCCGCGTGGGGCTGGCCGATCGCATTGGCGGCGCTGGTGCTGTTCGGCCTGCTGATTCGCTGGCTGGTGCTGTCGCGGCAGCAGTTGGTGCGCCAAGAAGAGGAGAACGAACTCGAGCGAGCCCGTCGGGCCATTCTGGAGGAGAAGGCCCGCATCGCCCGCGATCTGCACGACGTGGTGGCCCACCACATGTCCCTGGTGGTGGTGCAGGCACAGACCGCGCCCTACCGGGTGGACGGCGTGACACCGGCCGCGCGCGCCGAGTTCGAGGCGATCGGCGCCACGGCGCGCGAGGCGCTCAACGAGATCCGCGGTATGCTCGGCGTCCTGCGCAGCGATGGGCAACTGCCCGAACACGCACCGCAACCGAAGGCCGCCGATGTGCTCGGCCTGTTCGAGGGCGCTCAGCGCGCGGGCGTTCGCCTCACCTGGACGGTCGACGGCCCGTTGGACACGGTCCCGGAGACCACCGGTCTCGCGCTGTATCGCATCGCTCAGGAGTCGTTGTCCAATGTCTCCAGGCATGCCCCGGACGCCCCGGTCCAGGTGCACATCGAGCAGGGTGCGGAACTGCTGGTCACTGTGACCAACGGCGCGGGTACCGCGCTCGCGCGCCCGGTCGGCCACGGCGGATACGGGATCGCGGGCATGCAGGCGCGAGCCTTGGCCGTCGGCGGAGACGTGGTCGCTGGTCCCCGCGCCGACGGCGGCTTCGAGGTCCGTGCGCGTCTCCCACTCGACGTGCCGGGCGGCCACACCGCCGGCGCGGTGGTCACAGCCGCACCGGTTTCCGCCGAAACGGAGCGGTGAGCTGGCCGCGACGCTCGCCCGCCAGCACGGCGATCGACGGCACCACTGCGCTCACCGGGCGGGCGCTTAGGGTGGGCAGGTGGCAATTACCGTGTTGATCGCCGATGACCAGGCGATGGTTCGGCAGGGGTTCGGAGCTCTGCTCGCGGCGCAACCGGACATCAGTGTGGTGGGCGACGCGGCGAACGGGAAAGTCGCGGTGGCCGAGGCCGGGCGGCTGCGCCCGGACGTGGTGTTGATGGATGTCCGGATGCCGGAGATGAACGGGCTCGACGCGGCCCGCGCCATCCTGGCCGCCGGGTTCGATCCGCCGGTGCGTGTGCTGATGCTCACTACCTTCGACATCGACGACTACGTCTACGAGGCGCTCGGTCTCGGCGCCAGCGGATTCCTGCTCAAGGACGCGCCGGCCGAGGAACTGGTGCGTGCGGTGCGTGTGGTCGCCGACGGCCAGGCGCTGCTCGCGCCGACGGTCACCCGGCGGCTCATCGCCGACGTCACCCGCCGCCGCAGCGCCGCCCGCGCGAAGCCGACACTCGCATTGACCTCGCTGACCCCGCGCGAGCGCGAGGTGCTCGAGCTGATCGCCGAGGGCATGTCGAACACCGAGATCGCCGAGGCGCTGTTCGTGGCCGAGCAGACCGTGAAAACTCATGTGTCCAAGGTCTTCTCGAAGCTCAACCTGCGTGACCGCGCGCAGGCGGTGGTGCTGGCCTACGAATCCGGCCTGGTCACGCCAGGCTGAGCGGGCCTCAGTCGGGCGGGCAGGACCCGCCGTGCAGGTCGGCGAGATTACGGCCGATCAGAGTCGCCAGTTGGCTCAGGATCTCGGTGGCGTCCTCGAACGATCCCGAATCGGCTTGTGCCGCAAGGGCGACAGCGATCGTGCCGGAGGGAACCGGTACCAGGCCCAGCTGACGGACGGTGTAGATCCCGGTTTCGTCGTCCGGCCCCCAGCCGCCTTTGAACGCCGAGCCGGCCAAAACCCCAAGGCCCCACGCCTGCTCGGGAGTGATCTCCGACATCAACTTGGTCACCGTGCCGGTCTCGGGCAGGCACGGCAGCCGTGACGCGAATCGGGCCTGGTTGGCCAGCGACCATTCGGTACCGCCGAAGGAGATGTAGTCCAGCGTGGTCCTCGGTCCGGCGACGCCCGTCGTGGCGTCGCCTGCCTCGTCGATGACGTCCTGTACTGCCTTCGCGGCCTGCAGACCGTCGCCCAGCGACTGCCACAGCGCCTCGGCGGCGCCGTTGTCCGACACCGTGATCGCGGCCGTGGCCTCGTCGACGATGACGTCTTCCGGGTCGTGCCGTAGCGCCGCGATCGCGAGCGGGACCTTGATCGTCGACCACGCGATTCCGCTGACCCAATCGCCGAAGATGGTCATTCGGCTGCCCCCGACGGGCATGATCGCCATCCCGACCTGTCCGGCCAGCTGTGGCTGCAGTTGGGTGAAATCGGCGGCCAGTGCGTCGGGCATGGACACCGAGAGGCCGGGCCGCCACGTTCCCGCGGTCTTGACGAGCACGGCGGGAGGCTCCGGGGCGGTCCGGTCACCGGGAAGTAGGGCACACGAGGAAATGATGAGCAGCACCACCATCGGGGCGGCGCGCAGCGTAGGACGCCATGCCGAAACGATTCCCGTCGACCTCACCACCGAGTCCTCCCCACCACCAGTAACGCGGACTCGCTGTACATCGGCGGTGCAATCAGCTCATAGTGCCCGTCCGGCCGGTGACCGGGCGAGAGACATCATCGCCGCATCTGGGGACGGTGTCGCGACGATGTCTCGTAGATAGTTTCGCGGATTGTCCCGAAGAATTCGAAACTCCGTGGCCACAGCGCTACCCGGTAGGCTCCGTATCGGTATGGAGCGCCTGGACGTTGACGTCCGGCCGGCGCGGGTCACTCGAAGGGGGCGTGTTGCTCGACAGCGGTGCGGTATTCGCCGGATTCACCATCGACCGACTGCTCGGACGGGGCGGTATGGGCTCGGTGTACTTGGCACGGCACCCGAGGCTGCCCCGGCAGACGGCGCTCAAACTGCTCAACCGAGAACTGTTCACCGACGCCGAGGTCAGGGCACGATTCGAGCGAGAGGCGGACCTGGCCGCGCAGCTCGATCATCCGAACATCGTCGCGGTGTACGACCGGGGCACCGAGGACGAGCAACTGTGGATCTCCCTGCAATACGTCGACGGCGTCGACGCGTCGACGGTGAACCCGCTGAGTCTGCCCCCGGAGCGGGCCGTGCAGATCATCGAAGGTATCGCGGCGGCACTGGATTACGCACACGGGATGGGCGTGCTACACCGGGACGTGAAGCCCGCGAACATCATGCTGGCGCGCACGACGACCGGACAGGACGAACGGGTCTTCCTGACCGACTTCGGCATCGCCCGGCTGCGCGAGGATTCCACGCATCTGACCCAGACCGGCATGTTCACCGCGACGTTGGCCTACGCCTCGCCGGAACAGATGACCGGCGCGCATCTGGATCACCGCTCCGATCAGTACTCGCTGGCGTGCGCGTTGTACTGGCTGCTGACCGGCGTCGCCCCGTTCGAGGCTCCGGCGCCGGCGGATATCATCCGCGGCCACTTGCAGTCCCCGCCGCCCGTGGTCGCCGCCAAGCGCCCGGGCCTGTCGCCCGCGCTGGACGCGGTGATCGCCATGGCGATGGCGAAGCGTCCGGACCACCGGTATCCGTCTTGCGTCGCATTCGCCACGGCCGCACGGCAGGCACTGAACGCGCCCGCCCATGCCTGGTCCGCCCCGCCGTCGCTGTCGCAGCCCGCACCTACCGTGCTCGCGCCGCCGTCGTCCGCGAATCCGGCCTACCACGGGATGGTGCCGGGTCCGCCGACCTATCCCGCCACGGCGTCCGGCCCCTACACCCCGATGCCGCAGTACACGGCGGACGCCGCCGGTGGCGGTCACCAGATTCCAGCGTTCGGAAACCCGTCTGTCCCGAATTATGCCGCGGTGCAATCTCTTTCGCCGACCCGGCCACCGGAGATTGGCTATCCGCCGCATCGGCCGCCGTCCTATCGGCCCGAAAGTCGCTCGAACACCGGCCTGATCGTGGTGCTCGTCCTGATTGTCGTGAGCCTGATCGTCGGGGCCGGTATCGTCGCCACGAAGGTCGGGTCGTCGAAGCCCTCGTCGTCACCGCTGGGCACCGAGACACCTGCTGGACCGGCCGACCCCGGCACGCTCGCCAAGGCATTCCCGCGGCTGCTGCCGCAGGGTGTCGATACGAAGTACGGTGTCGGCTCCGGCCCGGGGTATCGCGGGAAGACCTGCTTCCTCGACACCGCCCATCCGGGTGACAAGGTGTCGAGCGACTCCGACGCGCCCGACTTCCCGAACTGGGCGACGGCCTGGAACTGCTGGGGTACGCCGATCAATGAGCCCGACTATGTTGTCATCGCGTTCGGCTCGGCGCAGAATGCGCAGGCGGCGGTGCGTAATCTGCCGTCGAATACCGCGGCGTCCGAACGGAACAACGGAAAGTCGTACTCGACTTACCGGTGGCAGCAGACATCCAGCGGGTTCCCGGACGGCTTCCTCGTTGTCGATTTCCGGGACGATCCGATCCGGTCGAACTACCTGCTGTATGCCAAGGTGGCGCTCACCGATCGCGCGCCGAGCTCCGGATTCGGTCTGACCACCGCGAAATTCAAGGCGTGGTTCGTCGACCTGCCGCTCTAGGCATGCGGCTGGAGTCGCTTGCCTGACAGCGGTGTTGCGCGTCGCAGCGGCCGAGAAAGCCCAGCCCGAAGACCACCCGCCTGCCGCTCGTGAGTTTGTCGAGTTCCACGAGCGGTCGCGTCGATGATCGCCGGGCGTCGTCGGTCGCCGCGATGCCGCGGAGCGTCTCATCCACCGCTGGATCCGCCACGATCGGCTTCGGAATCTCCGCGATAATCGCGGCCTTTCCGCCTGGCTGGAGGTTTATGGACGCGCCCCCACGTACGCACCACGCACCTTCCGTGGTCTGTCCGCACCAGCTGTGCAGACCCTGCGGGTGCTGGGAAACGGTTTGCTCGCCAAGCGCGGGCTTCGACGGGCACGCCGCGACGGTATGTTGGCGACGTTGAATGATCGTGCCGCCCGACTTGGCGAGACGATGACCTGAGCGCGACAGGATTGCGCGGGACATTCCCATCGAGACGGATGCCGAGGCGAAGCCTTCTCGAATCGACGCGGGATGTCGTCACGTCGGATGGGCTGATCAGACCTGCCCGGGAAGGGGGCGGCAGCGGATACACCCCGAGCTTGCTGGCCGCATGGGAGTATGAGGTGCTCGAGCCGCCAGGCGAACGGGGAGTTCGGCGCGAACTCGGCCGCGCGGACGGTGACCGTGGAATACCTGGTCGGACCGACATTCGGCACGTCCGACCTGCGCGATCGCGCGGCGGTCGTCGTCGTTGCGTTTGACCACGGGGTGTGGCACCCGGAGAATCCACTCTTTGACGGGCAGGCTCCGACCGCGAACCGCGTGATTCTGTGCGATCACCGCCCGGGATGTGGAGGATGGACGGGTGCAGGAACCTGGGCCGAGAATCGGGACGCGGTTCGGGCCGTACGAACTGCGGTCGTTGCTGGGCAAAGGGGGAATGGGCGAGGTCTACGAGGCCTACGACACGCTGAAGGACCGCGTGGTCGCGGTGAAATTGCTGTCGGAAGAACTCGCCAGAGACCCGATGTATCAGCTGCGTTTTCGACGCGAGTCGCAGGCGGCCGCCCGGCTGACCGAGCCGCACGTCATACCGATCCACGACTGGGGCGTCATCGATGGCGTGCTGTTCATCGACATGCGACTGGTACATGGCGTCGATCTGCGCACCATCCTGCGTAGCGAGGGACCGCTCAGCCCCGCCCGCGCCGTCGGCATCATCGAACAGATCGCCTCCGCGTTGGAGGCCGCGCACACGGGCAATCTGGTGCACCGCGACGTGAAGCCGGCGAACATCCTGGTCACGGATGCGGATTTCGCCTACCTGGCCGATTTCGGCATCGCGCACACCGAGGGCGACAGCGCGGTGACCCTGGTCGGTATGGCCGTCGGCTCCTACATCTACATGGCTCCGGAACGTTTCGACACCGCGCCGGTCACCGGGCGCGCGGATATCTACTCGTTGGCCTGTGTGCTGCACGAATGCCTGACCGGAGCGACGCCTTTCCCGGCGGCCAGCATGAACGTGCTGATCAAGTCACATCTTTCCGATCCGCCGCCGCGGCCGAGCGCGCAGGCCGGGGGTGTTCCGGCCGCGTTGGACGCGGTGATCAGCCGCGGTATGGCCAAGGATCCGGCCGACCGGTTTCCGACCGCGACCGCGCTGGCCAGGGCGGCCCGCGCGGCCCTGGCCCCGGCAGCGTCCGCTGGGCCGACACTGGTGGTGCGCGCGCCCAACCCGGCGCAGCGTCCCGGGAACCCGATAGTGCGTGGTTCGGCCGTTCCGCCGGAGTCGACCGGGGAGCTATCGATCGGGGCGGTGATCCATCCGAGTGCGCCAACGGTGGTTCGACCCACCGAGACCCAGTTCACGCCCTTGCCGTCGGCGGACGCGCCGCCGTACAAGCCGCCCGCGGCGTACACGCCCGAGGTGGGACTGCCACCGATGCGACCTTTTCCCGACGCACACCTGTATCCCGAGACCCAGGCGTATGTGAAGTCGGCGGGATATGAGCAAGCATCGGAGTATGCGGCGCCACCGACTGAGGTGTATCCGACGGTCACGCCTCAGGCGTATTCGGAGACACCGCCCCAGGCGTATTCGGAGACACCGAGCTTTTCCGCGTTTTCCGAGACACCACAGCAGTCCTTCGAAACAGCCCGGTATACCTCCGAGACACCACAGCATCCTGGTACAGACGACTACCACGAGAGCAGGCAGTATCCGGGTCCGGGACGCACACCGAGCGCGCCCGCCTCGCACAGCGACCCCGGCAACTCGTCCGCGGAGGGCTATTCGCCGCCGACCGAGTACCTGCCGCCAGCACCCGCTGCGAGGCACGACGGTCGCGCGATGCGCACCGATTATCCGCCGGAGAGCGCCTATCCCGCGCGTACCGACTACCCGTATCCGCGGCGCGACGACACGGATCATGACTACGACCACGATGAGGGCCCGTACGACGCGCGCGGGGGGCGCTCCATCGCGCTGCCCATCCTGATCGGCGTGCTGACCGTCGTCGTACTCGCCGTCGGCGGCGCGATCGGTTGGCAGGTACTCGGCTCCGGCGGCTCGACAACGTCCTCCGCCGACCGGCAGTCCGAGGCACCCGCGGCGCCGACGTCAGGCCCGGGCGACCGGACGCCGAACACCTCGCCGGCCCCTGCCGCGGCAACCAGCTCGGCCAAGCAGACGCCGGTCACGCTGCCTACGGGTGCGACGCCGTGCGGCCAGGGGCAGTCGGTTTCCGGTGCGTTGACGAAGTCGGCGGTCGGCACCGCGGTGACCAGCTGCGCGTTCGCGGAAGAGGTGCGCAGGGCGTATGCCCAACTCGGCACGACGCAGAACACCACCCGCGACGGGACGCGCGCGGTGCAGGCAACCAGTCCGGTCACCGGCCAGACATATACGATGAACTGCCAGCTCTCCGGCCAGTTCGTCACGTGCAGTGGTGGCGAGAACGCCGTGGTGTACGTCTACTGACGCCCGGACGCACAGCGAACTCGCAGTGAGTTCATAGGGTGGACGATTCCGGCGCCGGATCGGAGTCCGATCACCCGATCGATCGTTCTCGGCTGCCGGGGGCGCTCGGCGCGCTCCGGTCTACTCGATGCCGAAGTCCTTGATCCTGCGGTAGATGGTCGCCCGTGACATCCCGAGTGCCGCGGCGGCTTCGGCCTTGTTGCCGCTGTTCTCCTGCAGGCTGCGTACGATCGCGTCGCGCTCGAGTGCCTCGATCCGGGTCAGTCTGCGCCGCGTCAGGGAACGGCACTGGGGCGGCAGATCATCGGTGTGGATCACGCCGGATCGCTGCCGGGAGAGAGTGTCGGCAAGCACCCGGCGTAGTTGGGCGACGTTGCCCGGCCAGGATAGTTTGCTCAGCTGGCGCATGGCGTCCGGAGCGAGCCGGACGTCGGCACCCTTGCTCAACTCTCGGAGCAGGTAGGGGACCAGATCCTCGAGGTCTTCGATCCGGTGCCGCAGTGCGGGCACGCCGACCGTGTGGGTGAACTGCAGCAGCAGCGCATCGAGCGATGTGGTGGGTGCGGCCGACTGTGTCGTGACCGCGATCCATCCGCCATCGGCGCAGGTCCGCAGGATATCCGTGATCGCCTCGATCACCGTGTTCGGCAGACGGTCGACATCGGTGATGACGATGGTGAAATCGCCGTTGCCGGTTTCGGTTCGGAGCGCGGCCAGCAGGCCGTCGCTGTCGGCGAAGTCGGTCATCCGCAAAACCCGGACGATCTTGCCCGGGTTGACGTGCTCGACCACAGATTTCGCGAGTTTCGCTCGACCGGAACCCTTTTCGCCATCGATGACCACCCATTCGCGATCTCGGCAACAGCGCTCGACCCGCTGACAGCTGCGCCGCCACGAACTGCTCCGCCCGGCGACACCGGGCAAGGAGAGGCGGAAAGTCACGGTGGGATGGTGTATCGCGTGGTCGACGGGTAGGTGAACGTGCAGAACCATGGTGCGGCTGCCGCCATGCGCGGCTATCCGTTCGACCGCCGTCACTTTCGCGATCCGACCGCTGGGCAGCGAGGCCAGCAGGTTGTCGACGGCGCCGTGGCTACCCAGTTCGATCGAATGCTGCACTAACGCCATTTGGTCGAGCGGGTCGAGAACCTGGCGCAAGTACTGATTCATCAGCACCACGTCGCCGCCGATCGCGAGCACGCCGCCCGGATACCGGCGACATTCGCGCAGATACGTCTGGAGCAACTCGGTCTCGGTCTCGCCGGCGAGTGCGCGGAGCCGGTCCTCGATCTGACTGCTCGCACTGTTGGCGAGGGCGAGCAACAGCGGATCGGATCTGTTCGCCCAACAGGTGAGATCGACGACGCCGACCACCGAGTGCGTCAGCGGGTGGCGAATGGGCGAGCCCGCGCACGCGAGCCGACCCAGGGTGCCGAGGTAGTGCTCGCCGCCGCGAATCAGCGTCGGGGTACCCGTCTCCAGGGTGGTGCCGATGCCATTGGTGCCGACGAATCCCTCGGCATAGCTGTAGCCGGGAGCGAGCTGGACACCGTCGAGCGTGCGCATGATCGTGGCGTCGGCGGCGTAGCGCTCGAGCAAAAGCCCGTCCGATGAGGTCAAAATGACACTCACGGGCTGGGTGGACAAGTCGCTGGCGAGTCGCCGCAGCACGGGAGCCGCGGCGTTGACCAGTGGTGAATCGCGATTCGGCTCGCGAACGTAGGGCAGATCGACACGGTCGGGGTGGATCTGCAGTGCCTGCGCTCGCCGCCACGAGTCCAGAATGGTGTCCCGCACCGGCAGGTGATCAAGCGAACCGGCAGTCAGGAATTGTTCGCGTGCCTTCTGCAGGCTCACACCAGCATCAACTCGAAGATTCGACATCTGCTCACGACCTCGGCGCTTATTGCAGGTCACAATTGCGCCGTCGCAAATGGATGACGCGTCTCAGATTGACACGGCCAGTGTAACGCTTCTGCGGTGTCATAGGCATTGCAGTTTTGCTCGGCCCAGCAAACCATGAGGAGGACGGTTGCGGCCCCAAACCCTCAGCGTTGCCGATCGGGTGTTCACCGATCTCATGTGGCAGCCCACTTTTGCAGACGTCGTATCCCGCGACGAGCTGCCGGACGAGTTCTTCGCCTTGTTCCTCGACCCGACGCGCGCATACAGCACGGCGTTGTGGACCCGCCCGGATGACACCCTGGAAGGCGCCCAGTCGGCGAAGATCGACCTCGCGCTGGCCAGATGCGATCTGCGGCCGGGGATGACCTTGTTGGATGTCGGTTGCGGTTGGGGTTCGACCATGTTGCGCGCCATGGACACCCATCGGGTGAACGTGATCGGATTGACGCGCAGTCGCAATCAGTACCGGTACGTGCGGGATCTGCTCGTCGACCGGTTGGTCCGTGGGCGCCCCTACGGCGGGGTTCGGCTGCAGGATTGGGAGGACTTCGACCGCCGCGCGGACCGGATTGTGTGTATTGCCGCATTGGAAAACCTCTATCCGGATCGATATGGCGAGTTCTTCGATTTCGCCTATCGGATCATGCCTGCTGACGGCGTGCTGGTGTTGCAGACCGCCGTGGCCTCCCACCGCAACGGAATGCGAGCGACCGATCCGCCGGTCGCGAGCACCGATTCCGCCTTCCTTCGGTACCTGCGTGAGACCATCGTTCCTGGTGGCCGGCTACCGCCGGCGACCGGCGACAGCCCCAAAGGTGTCGCACAGTACGCGGAGGACGCCGGATTCACGATCACTCGCATGCAGGAAATGGGACGGCACTGCGTCACCACCCAGGAGCACTGGGCCGTTGCACTGCACGAGCACCGCGACCACGCGATCGAACTCGTCGGGCACGACACGTACCACGCGTATCTCAGCTATCTGGTCGCCTGCGCCGATTACTTGCGTCGCGGCCACATCGATGTGATGCAGTTCACGTGCGCCAAGCCCGAGTCGGTGCACCTATCCGGGCGGCGCTGATCGCGCCTGCGAACTCTTCCGACCGCGTCCGCGCATGGTCCGCGCATGGTCCGCGCTTCGGCACGCCCTGAGGTTTCGGATCGCGGTGTCCACAGGATTACGGCGGCCGGATTGTCGACCGCGAACGCGATATCGCGCTGGTGCTCTCACTGTCGCGGATATTGTTGCCAGCGGCCGTTTCGGTGCCTGCCGTGGCCGGGTCGCGAGGTGGCCATCCGCGGTGTTCGCACCGCTCACAAAAGGAGGCGACCGCACCGGCCGCGGATTACTCTGTGGATAGATCCCCTCATCGGATGAATGAGGTGTTCCGATGCGGGGATGGGTCGCAAAGTAGGAGTGATCGCTGTGAAGGACAGTTCCGTTTTCGTCGAAGAAGCCACGACGCGCATCGTCGCCGCGCACGAACGCGCGGACTACTGGTCCGAACTGATCAACTCGTACCATCGGCGCCTGGGCTATGCCTTCCCGCGAGATAGCAACTTCGACGGTCGTACGACCTTGCGGCGCACTACCAACTATCAACTGATCGGCTGGGAGTCCGACGCGGTGACGTACTACCGCACCGCGGGGCATGTGCGCGGCGACTCCGATGACGATTTCCGTCTGCTGCTGCCCGTCAATGGACAGGCGAACCTCGAGCAGGCCGGTGAGCGCGCAGTGCTGCCATCGGGTTTCGCTTGCCTGGTGACTCTCGAACGACCGTTCGCATTCTCGCTGGGTGCGGACACCAAGGGCCTGCTGATGACCATTCCCCGTCGAGAGATCGACCACCGCCTCGGCCGCATGCCGGATCAGGCCGCCACTGCCGCCGACCTCAACTCCGGATTGGGCAGGGTGGTTGCCGACCTCGCGGCCGGGCTGTTCGCCAATGGCGGCGACATGACCCGCCATCAGTTCGATACCGTCGCTTCCCACCTGGTCGAACTGCTCTGCATGCACATCGTCGGTGAGCAGCCCACCGCCCCCGGTCATCTGGCCGATGTGGAGGCGGTGGTCAGACGCTACGTCCGCACTCACGCCGAGGACCCCGACCTCACCGGCGCGACTATCGCCCACGCCCTCGGTTGGTCTCTCCGGCAAATCCAGCTCGCATTCCAGCACGTCGGCACCACTCCTCGGGAACTGATCAAAGAAGAACGCCTACAACTCGCCTATTCACGTCTGCGCAATCCCGTCTATCGCGAATCGAGCATCGCCGACGTCGCCATGGCACTGGGCTTCGGCTCGGCCAGCGCTTTCAGCACCGCCTTTCGTCATCGTTTCGGCGCCACACCGCGCGAGGTTCGCTTCGGTTGACCCGGCAGCCGTCGATCATCGGACCGGTCATCCGTGTTGGAATCGCCACCAGGTCCACGCCATTGTGGACTGTCGCCGACGGCGTTGTCGGCGCAGCGAGGATGTCGCCGCCCTCACCTCGAAGATGATTCACGCGTGGTCGTGACCCGCACCGATGGCGCCGCATTCCCACGACGTGGATATCGCGAGACGCGATAGTCGGGTCGATGTGATTCGGTCGGCTCATCGGTTGGTCTCAGCGCTCCAGGTACAGGCGTTCATTGGGCATCCGTGGATACCGGCGAGGATCGTCGTGCACCACGGCGAGATGTTTCGGATAGCGGTAGTTTCGGCATTCCTGCATGAACAGTGAAGCCGCAGTGGCGCACGCCGTGTAGTCGAAACGGACATTACCGAATTCCACGACAAGGTGAACGTCTGTTTCTTTCGGATTCGGAGACATCTGATCTTCCATTTCCAGCTCAAGCCTCGTCACGGCCCGGATGTAGATCTGTGCGGCAGGCAATCATGGAAAGGCCCAGCAAACAGCAATTCATCAATTCGTCCTCACGATCTCCGATTACGCCCTGCCGCCGGGCGGCATACGGCTGCCTGCCAGCCGATATTCTTGCCTGCCTGCTCGGTCGCCACGTCCACGCGCACGATCCGCGTGCGCTCGGTCGCAACCCTGCGCAATAAGGGTCGGTGGTCGGCCCGCCCGCAAGAATCCATCCGGAAGCTCCGCATACCAGCCACACTAAGAACCGGACCGCACGACGGGCTATATTCCCCGCGAACGAAACTTTCCATCACGCGCAAGCGCGATACCGCGCAGGCGGATCTGTTCCGACTCGGATATCCCGCGGACAACAACGCCGCCCCGATTCGCACGCCGCCCCCTTCGCGCAGGGCCCGATCCGAGGCGACGCGACCGGGGTAGCGGGCCCGAAACCGCAGCTGAACTCGTTCGATGCGCCAGACGGATCGGCTCCGTCAGACCACGGAGTTCGCACAACCAGCCGCTGCTCCCGCGGCGAGCTGTCCGGCGAAGTGGGGTGTGATCAATTCATCTAGTACGTTCTGGGGGATAACGCGAAGCAATTTCGGGTGATGTCGGCCGCCAGCAGGACTCGGTTGTCGGTGCTTATCCCGATCGCCCGGCGGCACCGGGCAGGTAGGTGGAGGTAGCCATGCTTGTTGACCACGCCGTCGTCGCCTGGCTGGGAGACAAGGATCAGCCGTTCACGGTCGCGGATCGGCAGGCGCGTGCCGGGCGTCCGGCTCGGCTTGCCCGGTACGGGTTTGTCGCCGCCCCGTCCTGCCACGCCGATCTTGCGAACCACTCAGGCCGTGGTGGGCGGGCGCGGCCACACACCGGCGGCCGCGGTGGGGCCGGCCGCACGAGCGCACATATTCATTGCTCATCGCGCCCGGAGACGGCGCCAGGTCGCGCGATTCGCGGTGGAATCAGCGGTACCGAAGCGTCATTGCCCGTGGCGTCGGCGTCCACCTCGCGGCCGACATGTGCGGTCGGCGCGAAGTCCACGTACGGTGTCGAGGCGCCGTACTGACATCGAAGACCGGCGGAGTTCGCAACAAGAATGTATCGAAATATGTCTACTGATCGATTCCGTAGAGCTCGAAATGCATTGGGCTGTGTGGCGCTTGTCGTGTTTTTGATTTCCGGGTGCGGAGCAGGCCGCGCCGATGATCCGGCGCCGATCGGACCGGTTGTCACCGAGGTCGGCACGCGCAGCGATCAAGAGGGCTTGTCGATCACGGTGCCCGGCACGCTCGCCGCGAGCTTTGCCGAGTTGAAGGCCGGTGTCCGCGGACGGATCGGGATGGCCATCATGCCGGTAGGCGGCGATCAGATGGTTTCCTTCGGCGACTGGACCACTGGTCCGGCGTGGTCGACGATGAAGGTGCCGTTGACGATCGCCGCGCTGCGCCGCAATCCGGCCACGTCGACCTACACCGCGTCGTCCGCGATCACCGCCTCCGACAACGCCGCCGCCGAGGTGCTGTGGCAGTCGCTCGGCAGCGCGCAGGAGGCGGCCGCCGCCGTTCAAGCGGTGCTGCGCGAAGGCGGTGACACCAAGACCACGGTGCCCGCCACCCGTTCTCGTCCGGACCAGTCGTCCTTCGGCCAGGCCGACTGGTCGCTGGCCGATCAGGTGCGGTTCGCCGCGCGACTGCCCTGTCTGCCGCAATCCGAGCGGGTGCTCGGCCTGATGGCGCAGATCGTCTCCAGTCAACGCTGGGGCCTCGGCGAATTCAGCGGAGCCGAGTTCAAGGGCGGCTGGGGTCCGGACCTCGCCGGCAACTACTTGGTCCGACAGTTCGGGATCATCACCACCCCGTCGGGGCAGATCGCGATCGCGTTCGCGGTGCAGCCGGATTCGGGAGCGTTCAACGACGGTATGAATGTGCTGGACAAGCTCACCACGGCCGTCTCCCAGCATCTCGACGAGCTGTCGAGCGGCAGCTGCAAGGCCTGATCGCAGACCGGATGCGTGCTCGTCTCGGGGTGCGCGTCACGATCCCCGACCTGTTCATGGTGGCGTGGATCGGCGCCACGCCACCATGAACAGGTCGAGCAGCGGCGAGTCGCGCCCTGTTCCCAGCTCACGCTGCTCTGCCGGACATCGAACCAGGTCAGTGTTACCGAGCGTTCACGGGGTCGGCGCTGTCCGGACCGGACATTAGGGGCAAGATAGCGGCCATGCGCATCGGAGTCTTGACCGGAGGCGGAGACTGCCCAGGACTGAACGCTGTCATCCGCGCCGTCGTTCGCACCGCGAACGGCCGCTACGGAGACGCGATCGTCGGCTTCGAGGACGGCTGGCGTGGCCTCCTCGAAGACCGAAAGATCCAGATCCTCAACGACGACCGCACCGACCGGCTGCTTGCCAAGGGCGGCACGATTCTCGGCACCGCACGCACCAATCCCGACGTCCTGCACGCGGGCCTCGGCCGGATCAAGCAGACCCTGGACGACAACGGCATCGAAGCACTGATCCCGATCGGTGGCGAGGGCACCCTCACCGCCGCGAGCTGGCTGTCGGACGAGGGTGTTCCCGTGGTGGGCGTTCCGAAGACCATCGATAACGACATCGACTGCACCGATGTCACTTTCGGCCATGACACCGCGCTGAGCATTGCCAGTGAGGCAATCGACCGGCTGCACACCACGGCGGAATCGCACCAGCGTGTGATGCTCATCGAGGTGATGGGCCGGCACGCGGGCTGGATCGCGATCAACGCGGGGATGGCGGCGGGCGCGCACCTGACTCTGGTACCGGAGGTCCCGTTCGATGTGGACGAAGTCTGCGTCATGATCAAGCGCCGGTTCCAGCGTGGCGACAAGCATTTCATCTGTGTCGTCGCCGAGGGTTCGCATCCGGCGCCCGATTCGGGATTCACATTGCGCCAAGGCGGTATCGACGAGTTCGGCCATGAGCGTTTCACCGGCGTCGCCCAGCAACTCGGAGTGGAGATCGAACGGCGAATCGGCAAGGAGGTCCGCACCACCGTGCTGGGCCATGTGCAGCGCGGCGGCAGCCCCACCCCCTACGACCGGGTGCTTGCCACCCGATTCGGCCTGCACGCCGCCGAGGCGGTACACGCCGGCCATTTCGGTCAGATGGTCGCCTTGCACGGCACCACCATCGATCTCGTCCCGCTGTCGGAAGCCACCAAGCAGCTCAAGCGGGTGCCCACGGAACGCTACGGCGAGGCGGAGGCTTTCTTCGGCTGAGAAGACAACCGGGCCTGGACATCGAGGAGGGAGGACGTCACGGCGGCGGTTGGTACGCACGCGGCGAATAGCGCTGTGTCGACCCGACAAGTCGGTACTGTGAATCGCATGCGCAATGGGCGACTGGTCGCGTGTGCTCTGCTCGTGATTGCCGCACTGCTGGTCGGGTGTTCGGACGCGGACCCGAACCCACCGGAGCCGACCACCGGCGACTGGCACGGCGGCATCGAGATCCCCGGCAAGGCGCTCCAGATCGGGGTGAGTTTTTCCGGTGAAGGGACCGCCACCATCGACATCCCGGTGCAGAAGGTGGCGGGCGCGCAACTGAAGGACGTCACCTCCAACCGGAACGAGGTGTCCTTCGTGGTCGCCGATACTCCTGGGGACCCGACGTTCCGGGGGAAGTACGACTCGGGATCCGACAGGATCAGTGGTGACTTCACCCAGGCTGGTCAGAGCTTCCCGCTCGTGCTGGAGCGAGGAAAGATCGCGACGCTCGCCCGTCCGCAAGAGCCGAAACCGCCGTTCCCGTATCGGTCCGAGGAGGTCAGCTACCGAAACGGTGAGATAACCATTGCCGGGACGCTGACCGAGCCCCAGGGCAGCGGTCCCTTCCCCGCCATCGTGCTGATCAGCGGAAGCGGCGCACAGGACCGCAACGAGGACATCCTGGGCCACAAACCCTTCCTGCTGCTGGCCGACACCTTCACCCGCGCGGGCTACGCCGTGTTGCGCAGCGACGACCGCGGCATCGGCGGCACCGGCGGCACCTTGGCCGAGGTGAGCTATGCCGACCTGTCCGGCGACGCTGCGGCGGGTGTGCGGTTCCTGCGCTCCCGCCCGGATATCGACCCGGCCCGGGTCGGGCTCCTCGGTCACAGCGAGGGCGGCTATTTGGCGCCGCTGGTTGCCTCGGGTCCGGACAGCGGCGTCGGGTTCGTCGTTCTGATGGCGGGCCCCGCTGTCAGCGGTTCGGACGTGCTCGTCGAGCAGACCCGCCTGCTCGCCGCCGTGAACGGCGCACCCGCCGACGAGGTGGATAAACAGGTGCGCCAGACCACCGAGTTGGTCGCGCTGCTGAAGGCGGGCGACCTGGCCGACGCGAAGGAGCTGGCCCGCAAGCAGAACGAGGCCATGCCCGCCGACCAGCGGCTACCCGCCGATCAGGTCGGCGCGGAGATCACTCCGTACTTGACCGCCCTCGTCGCCTATGATCCCGCGCCCGCTCTGTCCGCGCTGCGTGTTCCAGTACTCGCGTTCTTCGGCGACAAGGATCTGCAGGTGCCTGCGGTCCAGAGCGAGCAACCGATGCGCGACCACCTCGCCGCCGACCCGGACGCGACGGTCCATGTCTTCCCCGGTCTCAACCACCTGATGCAGCCCGCGGAAACCGGGCGCCCCAGCGAGTACGGCTCGAGCGAAACGACCATCGCCCCGGAAGTGCTCAGTTACGTCACCGGCTGGCTCCAGCAGCGCGTCCCGACGAAATAGCGTGGTACTCGTCGACGCCAGAGCCCCTGCGGTGTCGTTGAAGCGCTTACTTAGACTGATGGCCATGAGCGCACCCACGGTCGACCTGATGGATTACTCGGATGTCCTCGCCCGGTTCGAGCCGGTGCTCGGCATGGAGGTCCACGTCGAGCTGTCCACCGCGACGAAGATGTTCTGCGGTTGCCCGACCGAGTTCGGCGCCGAGCCGAACACTCAGGTGTGCCCGGTGTGCCTCGGTCTGCCGGGGGCGCTGCCGGTGGTGAACGAGCGAGCCGTCGAGTCGGCTATTCGGATCGGGCTGGCGCTGAACTGCTCGATCACTCCGTGGGGCCGGTTCGCGCGCAAGAACTACTTCTACCCGGATCAGCCGAAGAACTACCAGATCAGCCAGTACGACGAGCCGATAGCCACGAACGGGCACCTGGACGTGGTACTCGACGACGGCAGCAGGTTCCGGGTGGATATCGAGCGCGCGCACATGGAGGAGGACACCGGGAAGTCGGTGCATGTCGGTGGTGCGACCGGCCGCATCCACGGCGCCAGCCATTCCCTGCTGGACTACAACCGAGCAGGTGTCCCGCTGATCGAGATCGTCACCAAGCCGATCACCGGCGCGGGGGAGCGCGCTCCGGAAGTCGCGCGGGCGTACGTGACGGCGCTGCGCGATCTGTTGAAGTCACTCGGCGTCTCCGACGTGAAAATGGAGCAGGGCTCGCTGCGCTGCGACGCGAACGTATCGCTGATGCCCATCGGTGCAACGGAATTCGGCACCCGAACCGAGACCAAGAACGTCAACTCGCTCAAGAGCGTCGAGGTGGCCGTGCGTTTCGAGATGCGCCGCCAGGCCGCGATACTGGCAGGTGGCGCAACGATCGTCCAGGAGACCCGGCACTTCCACGAGGCCGACGGAAGCACGTCGCCCGGCCGCCGCAAAGAGACCGCCGAAGACTACCGGTACTTTCCCGAGCCCGACCTGGAGCCGGTCGCGCCCGCCGCGGAGTTGGTGGACCGGCTGCGCGGCACCATCCCCGAGTACCCGTGGCTGCGCCGTGCCCGGATCCAGTCCGAGTGGGGCCTGTCGGACGAGGTGATGCGTGACCTGGTCAACGCGGGTGCGCTGGATCTGATCATCGCCACCGTCGACGCGGGCGCCCCGGCCAATGAGGCGCGTTCCTGGTGGGTCGCCTACCTCACCGAGAAGGCCAAGGAGCGCGAGGTCGCCCTGGAAGACCTGCCGATCAGCCCGGCCCAGGTCGCCGAGGTGATCAAGCTGGTCGAGGCGAAGACGGTGAACAACA
Source organism: Nocardia sp. NPDC049190 (assembly GCF_040648115.1). Classification (NCBI taxonomy): domain Bacteria; kingdom Bacillati; phylum Actinomycetota; class Actinomycetes; order Mycobacteriales; family Nocardiaceae; genus Nocardia; species Nocardia sp. NPDC049190. The sequence continues at coordinate 133,591 of NZ_JBEZDE010000007.1, read as the reverse complement.
AGGTCGCCAAGCAGGTCGTCGACTACGTGCTGGCGGGCGAGGGCGACCCGGCGCAGATCGTCGAGGCCAAGGGACTCGGCATGGTCAGCGACGACAGCGCTCTGCAGGCCGAGGTCGAAAAGGCACTCGCCGCCAATCCCGACATCGCCGAGAAGATCCGGTCCGGCAAGGTCCAGGCGGCCGGAAAGATTGTCGGCGACGTCATGAAGGCGACCCGCGGTCAGGCCGACGCGGCCCGAGTCCGCGAACTGGTGCTCGCCGCCTGCGCCTAGGTTGCGTTCGGTGTGCGGCGCCTACGGCGCCGCACACCGAACATATCCTCAGTCCGGTCCACCGCCGCCGGCCTGCGGCGGTGGGATGCGGACGACGCGGTCGTCGTTCGGACCCGGTTTTCCGTCGGTCTTGTTGACCGTAGTCACCCAGATGGTGCCGTCGGCGCCGGCCGCCGCGCCGCCGAGCTGCCCGTACCTGTCCTGCGCGAGCAGGGTCGGCGTGGCGGTGACCGCCTGGGTGTTCTTGTCGGTGGTCGCGAGGGCGAGGGCCTTCGCGCGGGTCAATGCGATCGCGACGCCATCGGTGGCCGCCGCGCAACCGGCGACGCCGGGCCGGTCGGGCCAGGTCCACGCGGTGGTGACCACGCCGGCGCTGTCGACTCGCTGCAGCCGATCCTCGGCAGGGGTACGGTCGGTGATCCAGATGCTGTCCGCGCTGCCGCGGCACACGTCCCCGGCGATACCGATGCCGGAGACAGCGATTTCCGGCGCCGCCGTACGACCCGGCGCCGGCGAGTTCACCCGGAGTAGTTTGCCAGCCAGTGACGAGGTGGAGGCCGCGCTGCTCGGGTCGCCCGCGTCGCCGGTCAGCACGAGCATCTGGTCGGGTGTGGCGAACTCGATCGCGCCGCGATTTCCGCTGGAACCCTTCGGGATTCCGGTGAGGATGTCCTTGGGCGTGCCGCCGCCCTCCGCGATGCGGACCACCCGGTTGTCGCTGGCGGTGGTGATGTAGGCGTACATCAGTCCGTCTTCGCGATAGGTGGGGGAGAGCGCGATGTCGCTGAGACCACCGTCGGCCGAACCGTCCACGTCCAGTCGAGCGATCTCCACCGGTTGCCGCTCCGGGGCCACTTCGAGGATGCGACCGGTCTGTCGCTCGGCGACCAGCGCGCCGTCGCCGAGCGTGATGAGGCCACCGGTGGTGTCCAGGCAGGTCGCCACCACCGCCGGGTCCGGATCGATGCATGGGCCGCTCGGCCGGGTGGTGGACGTGGGTGACTGTTTCGGTTTCTTCGGGTCGATGTTGGCCCCGTGCAAGGTCGGCTCCGGGGTGAACGGGCTGGACGCCGAATCGTCGAACCGGGCGCAACCGGTCAGCAAGACGGAGCCGAGCGCCAAGCTCGCCGCGACGCGGCCCAGGACAACCAAACTCATAGCTGAGACGTTACGGAAACATCGGCGCGCGCGTCGCCTCCGGGTGGGTGTTGGGCGCACACGGACACGCCGTGCTGTTTACACGCCCCGAGGTAGCGCACCGCGGCATAGGGTATTGGCCGTGACCGACAAGCCGAAAGACACACCCGAACCTTCGCAGGCCGGGAGCGCCGCGGCGTTCCCGGCCGAGCAGTCGGAGGTGTCGTCTACCGGTCGGGGAGTGCGCAGCCCGTTCGATTCGCCGACCGACCAGTCCCCTCGAGTGGCACCTTCCGAGCGGCCCGAACTGACCAAGGATGTTCCGCACACCGACGACGAACTCGGGCTCGACCCGGAGGTGCCGACGAAGGCCGACCGCGCCGGCGCCACCGCGTCCTACCGGTACGCCAGCATCCCGCCCGCGGCGAACGCGCCGAACGAGACCGGGCGGCTACGCCGTCGGACCAGCGAAAACCGTCGTGGCACCCTAGATTTCGGTTTGTTCGCGCTGCGGTTGATCGTCGGGGGCACCTTCCTCTACCACGGGCTGCAGAAGCTCGCCGGCTGGTTCCACGGTCCCGGTCTGGATGGCACCCGCGACATGATGGAGCGTGGCGGCTGGGACCACCCGACGGTGTCCACCATCCTGCTCACCGCGGGCGAGGTCGGCGGCGGCGCGCTGGTGGTTCTCGGCTTGGCTACCCCGCTGGCCGCGGGCGCGGTCCTCGCGGTGATGCTGGACGCCTGGGCATGGAAGCAGGGCATGGCTCCCGGATTCCAATACAAGGCGGGCCCCGGTGCGGTCGAGTTGGAGAGCATTCTGGCGGGCATCTCGGCCGTTGTCATCTTGACCGGCCCCGGCCGCTGGTCCTTCGACCGCAACCGTGGCTGGGCCACCCGCCCCTTCGCGGGCTCGTTCGTCATCCTCTTGCTCGCCATCGCCGCTGCGGCAGGCACCTACTGGTATCTGCACGGCGGTAATCCGCTCATCGGCATCGGTTAGGCCCCACCGCCCCGGTGGCAGGCCGCAGGGTGCGCAGTGCGCGTGCCTGTGTGTGCGAGAACAGGTATCACGTTCGAGCAGGAGTGTCGGGGCCGATGCCGAACGGCGTCCGTATCTTGGGATGCGGACGCCGTTCTTTTTTCTGCTCAGCTGTCTTGCAGGTCAGGGGACTCGGCGGACGGCGCCCTTGTCGGCCGACGTGGCCAGTGCGGCGTAGGCGCGCAGCGCGGTCGTGACCGGCCGGTCGCGGTGCGCGGGCTGCCAGGGATGTTCGGAGGCTTCCATTTTCGCGCGGCGTCCGGCGAGGACAGCGTCGTCGACCACGACTTCCAGTGTGCGGGTGGCGACATCGATGCGAATCCGGTCGCCGTTCTCGACCAGGGCGATGACGCCCCCGCCGGCCGCCTCGGGGGAGATATGGCCGATCGACAGGCCCGAGGTTCCGCCGGAGAATCGGCCGTCGGTGATCAGCGCGCACTGCTTGCCGAGACCAGCGCCTTTCAGGAAGGCGGTGGGGTGCAGCATCTCCTGCATACCCGGACCGCCGGCCGGACCTTCATAGCGGACGACGAGCACGTCGCCCGGCTCGATCTTCTTGCCGAGGATCACCGACACGGCTTCTTCCTGGGACTCCACCACCACCGCGGGGCCTTCGAAGGAGAACAGCTCCTCGTCGATACCCGCGGTCTTCAGCACCGCACCGTCGGGAGCGATGTTGCCGCGCAACACGACAAGGCCGCCCTCCGCGGTGTAGGCGTGCGCCACGTCACGGATGCAGCCGCCCTCGGCGTCGGTGTCCAGTGCCGACCAGCGGTTCTCGGTGGAGAACGGCTCAGTGGTGCGGACCCCGCCCGGTGCGGCGTGGAACAGCGCGAGTGCCTCTTCGGACGCTGTGCCGGAGCGGATATCCCAGGTGTCGAGCCACTCGTCGAAGCTCGACGAGTGCACCGTGGTGACATCGGTTTCCAACAGACCGGCGCGTCGCAGTTCGCCCAGGATGGCGGGGATGCCGCCGGCCCGGTGCACGTCCTCCATGTGGTAATCGGAGTTGGGTGACACCTTCGACAAGGTGGGCACTCGGCGGCTGATCTCCTCGATGGTATGCAGATCGAAGTCGATCTCACCCTCCTGCGCGGCGGCCAGCGTGTGCAGCACAGTGTTGGTCGAGCCGCCCATTGCGACGTCCAAGGCCATCGCGTTGCGGAATGCCTTGTCGTTGGCCACGTTGCGAGGCAGCACCGATGCGTCGTCCTCGCGATACCACCGGTTGGCGATGTCGACGACCACGGAGCCCGCTCGCTCGAACAGCGCCCGGCGCGCGGCGTGCGTCGCCAGGGTGGAGCCGTTGCCGGGCAGTGCGAGGCCGAGCGCCTCGGTGAGGCAGTTCATCGAGTTCGCGGTGAACATGCCCGAACACGAGCCGCAGGTCGGGCACGCGGACCGCTCGACCTCGGCCAAACCTTCCTCGGACACCGCCTGATTCGCGCTCGCGGAGATCGCGGTGATCAGGTCGGTCGGCGCATGCGCGACCCCGCCCACGACCACGGCTTTGCCCGCCTCCATCGGCCCGCCGGAGACGAACACCGCCGGAATGTTCAGCCGCATCGCGGCATTCAGCATGCCGGGGGTGATTTTGTCGCAGTTGGAGATGCAGACCAGTGCGTCGGCGGTGTGCGCGTTCACCATGTACTCGACCGAGTCCGCGATGATCTCGCGCGAGGGCAGCGAGTAGAGCATGCCGCCGTGGCCCATGGCGATGCCGTCGTCGACCGCGATGGTGTGGAACTCGCGCGGCACGCCGCCGGCGGCCCGTACCGCCTCGGCCACGATCTCGCCGACGTTCTTCAAGTGCACGTGGCCTGGCACGAACTGGGTGTAGGAGTTCGCGATGGCGACAATCGGCTTGCCGAAGTCGGTGTCGGTCATACCGGTCGCCCGCCAGAGCGCGCGGGCACCCGCCGCATTGCGGCCGACGGTCGTGGTTCGGGAACGAAGCGGTGGCATGTCGATGGTCCTCGGGTCGCGGGGGCTGATGTGCGGTGGCCGGACGTTCGTCCGTCCAAGCGCTCTTGGCGGTGCCGGGACGTTCGTCCGTCCAAGCGCTCTTGGCGGTGGAGACGTTCGGCGGTCCGAGCGCTGTCGGCGGTGGCGAGAGGTTCGTCGGCCCAAGCGCTTTTGCACCTGTGCAAAGTCTGCTCGGCGGCCCGTTCACGGTACTCCCGCTGGTGGTTCGCCTGCATACCGGGCACGGCCCGGCCCTGCGTGTAGCTGGGTGTCAGCCGGTAGTTCGATGGGCGCCGCGGCGGGTGTGCTCGGCGCCGATCCGACGGTGTCGCCGGAGGTGCCGGACCGTCGAAGAGTGATGGGTGCGAACGAGGGTCGGTGCACCCAACGAGGTCATCCCATCACCCGACCACAACATCGTATCGCCGGGAGATGTTCCGTCCCTGGCGAGGTCGGCGACTGGGTCGCGGTTCTGACGGCTAACGGGCGATCGTGCCGTCGCCGGTCGGGTCGCCGTCGTCGGTGTCGGAAGTCTTCGCGGAGCCGTTCGTCGCCGCGTCGCCCTTGTCGGACGCAGTCGCGTCCTCGGCGGTGGGCTCCGCGGGCGACCTGTTCGCCGCGGTTTCCTCCGGTCGCGCGAACGGGTCCGGGATCCTTCCGTCGGACGCCGCCGCCAGATCGCGCAAACGGTCGTACCCCACCGCGGGCAACTTCACCTCGGTGCCGTCGGTCAGGTCGGCGCGCACGAATCCCCGTTTCGGGATCCGCACGCCCTTCACCTGCGTCCAGTCGAGGTGGCGGGATCCGAAGAGCGTGCGCAGGTCCAGTCCCGCGTCCGACACCCTGGTCTGCGTCCGCTGCACCCACGCCGCCACGACGACGGGGATCGCCAACAACCACCACAGCCCGGCCGGCCAGCCGACGAACGGGAAGAACACGCACATCAGCAGGACGAACACGCCGAGGAAGGCCAGCCGTGGGATGCGGATCACAGCACTACCCGTCTCGGCTTCCGCGGCGGCGGTGTGGGACGATTCAGTAGGTGGCACGGACTGATGCGGTGATGACACACCACCATCCTCGCATCCTGGTGAACGGACACAAGCAACCGTACTGTCCCACATAATGGGACGCCGTAGGTCATCTGTTTGACCTTTCGGTTCACACCCGCTTAACGTCGTGCGCGTGAATCGAAACGAGTTGCTCGTAATCGGCCGGCGCGTCCAGCGTTGAGCCTGACAATCTGAGTCGAATACGTCAGCTCGCGTTGCGACGCGCCACCCTCGTTCAGCCATGTGCTGGCGGGGGCTTTTTTGTGTTCGGGCGACTGTTCGACAGGACGAAACGTAAGACACCGCATGTGCGATGGCCGGATGCGTCCGTCCCAGCGCCTTGAGGCACAAAATCCGGGGTCAGAACGACAAACACAGTAAGGAACGAAGACGGTGAGCGCACCTACCGCACGGCCCGGGCCTTCGGCCCGCAGGCCAGCGCCTTCGGCGAACCAGCAGGCATCGCCCGCTGTGAACGTGACATCCGCGGCGACCCGCCGCCCGCTCCCGCCCGAGCGGGTCACCGGCGCGCAGTCGGTGGTCCGGTCCCTCGAGGAGCTCGGTGTCGACACTGTATTCGGCATTCCCGGTGGCGCGATCCTTCCGGTGTACGACCCGCTGTTCGACTCGACCAAGGTGCGCCACGTCCTCGTTCGGCACGAGCAGGGCGCTGGTCACGCGGCCACCGGCTACGCGCAGGCCACCGGCAAGGTCGGGGTGTGCATGGCGACATCCGGTCCGGGCGCGACCAACCTGGTCACCCCGATCGCGGATGCGCAGATGGACTCGGTCCCGATCGTGGCCATCACCGGTCAGGTCGGTCGCGGTCTGATCGGCACGGACGCGTTCCAGGAGGCCGACATCTCCGGCATCACCATGCCGATCACCAAGCACAACTTCCTGATCACCGAGGGCGTGGACATCCCGCGGATCATCGCGGAAGCCTTCTACCTGGCCGCCTCCGGGCGGCCTGGCGCGGTGCTCGTCGATATCCCCAAGGATGTGCTGCAGGCGCAGACCACCTTCAGCTGGCCGCCGGAGATGCGACTGCCCGGGTACCGTCCCGTGACGAAGCCGCACGGCAAGCAGGTGCGCGAGGCCGCGCGGATGATCATGGATGCCAAGGCGCCGGTGCTCTACGTCGGCGGCGGCGTCATCAAGGCCAACGCCTCGGCCGAGCTGCTGGAACTGGCCGAGCTGACCGGTATGCCGGTGGTCACCACGCTGATGGCGCGCGGCGCCTTCCCGGACAGTCACCCGCTGAACATGGGGATGCCCGGCATGCACGGCACGGTGGGCGCGGTCGCGGCACTGCAGCGCTCGGACCTGCTGATCACTCTCGGCGCTCGTTTCGACGACCGCGTCACCGGTCAGCTGGACTCCTTCGCCCCCGGCGCCAAGGTGGTCCACGCCGACATCGACCCGGCCGAGATCGGCAAGAACCGGCACGCCGATGTCCCGATCGTGGGCGACTGCCGGGAAGTGATCGTCGAACTGATCGAAACACTGAAGGCCGACCCGGTAGCGGGTGACGCTCCGCTGTTGTCGCTGGGCGAGTGGTGGACCTACCTGAATGGTGTCCGCGACGCATACCCGCTGGGGTGGACACCGCCTGCGGACGGGTCGCTCTCGCCGGAGTTCGTCATCGAGGCATTGGGCCGACTGGCCGGTCCCGACGCGATCTATTGCGCGGGTGTCGGGCAGCATCAGATGTGGGCCGCTCAGTTCATCAAGTACGAGAAGCCGCGTTCGTGGCTGAACTCCGGTGGTCTCGGGACGATGGGCTACGCCGTCCCGGCCGCCATGGGCGCCAAGATGGGTGCGCCGGACAAAGAGGTGTGGGCGGTCGACGGTGACGGCTGCTTCCAGATGACCAATCAGGAGCTGGCCACCTGCGCCGTCGAAGGCATCCCGATCAAGGTCGCACTGATCAACAATGGCAACCTCGGCATGGTTCGGCAGTGGCAGACGCTGTTCTACCAGGAGCGTTATTCCAACACCGACCTCGGCACGCACACCCTGCGCATCCCCGACTTCGTGAAACTCGCCGAAGCGCTCGGCTGCCACGGCATCCGGGTCGAGCGGGAGGAGGATGTGGAGGCCGCCATCCGCGAGGCGCAGTCGATCACCGACCGTCCCGTGGTGATCGATTTCATCGTCGGCAAGGACGCCCAGGTGTGGCCGATGGTCGCCGCGGGCACCAGCAACGACGAGATCATGGCCGCCCGCGGTATTCGCCCGCTGTTCGACGACGACGAACAGGCTGCCGAGCCCTCCGTCATCCACGAGGCGATGTCGCACGAGAAGAACAAGGTGAACGAAGGATGAGCGAGAGCGCACACGGCAGAGCCGTCGCGGTGGTTGTGACGGAGCCGAGCATCAGCGAGGCGCAGTCATGAGTACTACCCATACCCTCAGTGTTCTCGTCGAAGACAAACCGGGCGTGCTGGCGCGGATCGCCGCGCTGTTCTCCCGCCGCGGCTTCAATATCGAATCGCTGGCGGTCGGCGGCACCGAGCTCCCCGAGATCTCGCGCATGACCATCGTCGTCACCGTCGAGGACCTGCCGCTCGAGCAGGTGACCAAGCAGCTCAACAAGCTGGTGAACGTCATCAAGATCGTGGAACAGGATGCCGACAACTCGGTGGCTCGCGAACTGATCCTGGTGAAGGTGCGCGCCGACGCCAGCGTGCGGACGCAGGTGATCGAGGCGGTGGGGCTGTTCCGCGCCAAGGTGATCGACGTGTCCCCGGACGCGCTGACCGTCGAGGCGACCGGAACACGCTCCAAGCTCGATGCGTTGCTGCGCATGCTCGAGCCGTACGGCGTCCGCGAGATCGTGCAGTCCGGCGTGGTCGCGGTGGGGCGTGGACCGAAGTCCATCACCGCTGCCCGATGACCGGGCAGCACTGGTGGGCCGGCCGACCGGTGCCGGCCACACGCTAGTCTTTCTGCGATCGACGGTTGGCGTGCCGCTCTTCCCGCGCACGCGGGAATGATTTCTCCCCGCCTGTGCGGGAGTGATCCGATCCAGAACAACATTAACCAACACCTGCGTGAGCATGGTGTGCCCCGCCCAGCGCGGGGATGATCCCGGAAGGAACCACAGTGGCAGTCGAGATGTTCTATGACGACGACGCCGACCTGTCGATCATCCAGGGCCGCAAGGTCGCTGTCATCGGCTACGGCAGTCAGGGGCACGCGCACTCGCTGAGCCTGCGCGACTCCGGTGTCGAGGTGCGAGTCGGCCTGGCGGAGGGTTCGAAGTCGCGCCCGAAGGCCGAGGAGGCGGGCCTGACCGTCGGTACGCCGGCCGAGGTCTCCGAGTGGGCCGACGTCATCATGGTGCTCGCGCCGGACACCGCGCAGGCGTCGATCTTCACCGCCGACATCGAGCCCAACCTGAAGGACGGCGACGCGCTGTTCTTCGGCCACGGCCTCAACATCCACTTCGGCCTGATCAAGCCGCCGGCCAACGTCACCATCGGCATGGTCGCGCCGAAGGGCCCCGGTCACCTGGTCCGTCGTCAGTTCGTCGACGGCAAGGGCGTTCCGGCCCTGATCGCCATCGACCAGGACCCGAAGGGCGAGGGTCAGGCGTTGGCGCTGTCCTACGCCAAGGGCATCGGCGGCACGCGCGCCGGCGTCATCAAGACCACCTTCAAAGAAGAGACCGAGACCGACCTGTTCGGTGAGCAGGCCGTGCTGTGCGGTGGCACCGAGGAACTGGTCAAGACCGGTTTCGAGGTCATGGTCGAGGCCGGTTACGCGCCGGAGATGGCCTACTTCGAGGTGCTGCACGAGCTGAAGCTGATCGTCGACCTGATGTACGAGGGCGGCATCGCGCGGATGAACTACTCGGTGTCCGACACCGCCGAGTTCGGTGGCTACCTGTCCGGCCCGCGAGTCATCGACGCCGACACCAAGAAGCGGATGCAGGACATTCTGCGCGACATCCAGGACGGCAGTTTCGTCAAGCGCTTGGTCGCCAACGTCGAGGGTGGCAACAAGGAGCTCGAGGCGCTGCGCAAGCAGAACGCCGAGCACCCGATCGAGGTCACCGGCGCCAAGCTCCGCGGCCTGATGAGCTGGGTCGATCGCCCGATCACCGAGACGGCCTGAGTCTCCGACCGATTCGCACGGTGGCCCGCTCCGCACACGGAGCGGGCCACCGGCCTTTTCGGTACTAGCTGCTGCCGAAAAGACTAGCTGCTGCCGAAAAGGCCACTCGGACGCTGCTGGCGGAACTGATCGAACGGACCGTTTCCCCAACCGGAGAACGGTCCGTTGTTGCAGCTCCAATTCTGGAACGGGCCGAAGTCGCAGTTGCGATCGTGCCGGTGGTGATGCCGGACCTGGGTGACACCTGGCGCGCCGGGATCGGCGGAGGCGGGCAGGGCAAGGGCGGTCAACGGAACTGCGGCGATCGCACCGGCGACTGCCACGCGGGCCAGGGTCCGTCGTACGGCGCTGGTTGTGGAAAACACGGTGGGTCCTTCTTTCACTCGGTATGAGCTGTCTGCTCACCATCTCCCGTTGCGGGACTGCCCGCGATGTCCCGCCGGCAGGACGGGAGACTGTGTCGCCGCCGCGTCGCGGGCGTGCATTACCGGCGGGCAGCAGCTACACGCCTACACTTTCGCGCACTTCCCAGGGAAACGTCACGGAAGTTTTACCAATGCGGGAAAATTCACTCTGCGGTAGTAGGGGAATTCCCTGGGATGATCGGCGGTGAAAGTTCGGTCGGCACCGCAGTCCACGGTGGCGTCGGTCGGTTACTCGCTCGTAGTGCCCCGAGCGCCTAGTGTTCTCGGGGGACGACAGGGTCGGGGAACCGTGCCCGAAAATCTCTGCCCGAACGGATTGTGAACCTTGCCGAAATCGCCGAATCTCGACCTCATCGCGAATGTCCCGAGTCCGGCGTCGGCCGGACGGCGCCCCGAGGCGATCCACCGATTTCTCGTCAAACCCGCCGACGCCGGCATCGTCGGATCGGTCGACGGCGGCAAGCTCCTCGAATGGATCGACAAGGTCGACTACGCGGCGGCGGCCCAGTGGAGCGGCCGTTACTGCGTCACCGCGTACGTCGGCAATATTCATCTCGATCGGCCGATCGCGGCCGGTGAGTTGGTGGAATTGCATGCGAGTCTGGTCCATACCGGGCGGACCAGCATGCACATTCTGGTCACCGTGTATTCGACCGACCCCACGCGGGTCAAGCCGGTGCAGTCGGCCCAGTGCCTGACGATCTTCGTGGCGGTCGATGACGACCGGCGTAATGTCGAAGTCCCGCAATGGAATCCGACGACGATCCTCGAGCTGCAGCGGCATCGACAGGCCCGGGCCCGGGTTTCGGTACGCAAGCGCATCGAGGAAGCGATGGCGGCTCAGCGGTACACGGCCGCGGGCACCGCGCCGAGCGCCACGCTGCGATTCTTGGCAGCGCCGTCGGACATCAACTGGGGCGGCAAGGTTCACGGTGGCCGCACCATGCAATGGATCGACGAGGCAGCCTACGTGTGCGGCGCCGATTGGGCCGGACTGCACGTCATCACGTCCTATTTCGGCGGAATTCGCTTCTACCGGCCGATCGTCATCGGTCACGTCGTCGAGGTCACCGCCCGGCTGATCCATACCGGCCCGCGCAGTATGCACGTGAGTGTGCACGTCACGTCGACCGACGCCCACTCCGACGAACCCGCGCTGGCCGCGCACGGCCTCGCCGTGGTCGTGGCGGTCGACGACGACGGAAAAGCGCGACCAGTGCCGCAGTGGACGCCGGTCTCCGAGGAAGACCAGGCGCTCGACGCGCACGCCCGGCACCTCGTCGACTTGCGTGCGCTCGTCGAGCCGTTTACGTCGGCGAGTGCTCTGCCGGCCGACGCCGAACCCAGTCATTTCCGGGTGCCGACGCCGAGCTGAGGTCGGAGTTCCGTGTCCGAACGGGGCCGACTCAACTCAGGCGTCGAGAAGCGGCGGCAGGCCAGCCAGCGCCGATTGGTATTCGCGAACGATACGGGCCACGATGTCGGCCGCCGGCAGGACGGCATCGATGAGCCCGGCCGACTGGCCGGCTTCGACCTTGCCCTCGGCGACATCGCCATACAGCGCGGCGTCTTTGAGTGTCGATGCCTGGAACATCTTGCGGCGCAACGCTTCTTCGGCTCCGGTCGCTTCGAGTTCGAGCATGCGCGCGGTGAAGTCGTTGCCGAGAGCGCGGATGACGCCGAGGCCGTGCCCGACCGTGCGGGTGGCATCCACACCCGCGTCGAGCACCGCCCTCTTGTAGGCGTCGTGGACGGTCGCCTCGGTGCTGGCGAGGAACCGCGTGCCGAACTGGGCCGCGCCGGCGCCGAGTGCGAGCATCGCGGCGAGCCCGGCGCCGTCGGCGACGCCGCCGGACGCGATCACCGGAACGGACGCGACCGCGCGGGTCACCGCGCGCACGAGAACCTGCGTCGCGACCATCGCCGGCGGCGGGTGGCCGCCGGCCTCCGCGCCGACGACCACCAGCGCGTCGACCCCCGCGTCGGCGGCCTTGCGGGCGTGTTCGACGCCGGCGACGACGTGCAGACAACGGGTGCCGACCTCGTGGAAACGACCGAGGTATCGCCGCGGTCCGCCCTGAGACGCGATGAGCACCGGGGGACGGCGTTCGAGTAACAGGTCGATCACCTTGTCCGCGTCCGCGCGGTACAGCGGGAGGTTCACCGCCCACGGCCGGTCGGTGCCCGCGGCCATCTCGTCCAGGGTGCGTTCGAGGTCGGGCAGCCGCATCGGGCCCGCCGCGACGACGCCGAGGCCGCCCGCGTTGCTGACCGCGAGCGGCAGCGCCGAACAGGACGAGGCCCAGGACATGCCGGCCTGCACGATCGGCAGATCGGTCCCGAGCAACTCGGTCACCGGAGTCACGATGCGGGTCACGCGTCCACCCCGGCCTGTTCCAGCAACGCGCGAGCGTGCTCGGCGAGCCGGTTCTTCTGCACCTTCGAACTCGCGGTCATCCCGATGTCTTCGAAGCCGTCGACGATGCGCAGGTGCCGCGGCACTTTGAAGCCGGCCATCCGCTCGCGCGCCCACGCCAGCAGTTCGTCCTCGGTGACGCCGTGCCCGGTGAGGACGACGAAGGCGAACGGCACCTCGACCAGCCGCGCGTCCGGGACGCCGACAACGGCTGCCTGCCGAACCAGCGGGTGCCGGTGCAGGGTGTCCTCGACGTCGGCGGGCGCGACATTCTCTCCGCCGACGCGGATGATGTCCTTGGTCCGGCCGACGAAGTGGAACCGGCCGGTCTCGTCGAGCGTGCCGACATCGCCGGTGGCCAGCCAGCCCTCGGCGTCGATCGTCTCGGCGGTCTTCACCGGGTCGTCGAGATAGCCCACCATCACGTTCCAGCCGCGGACCAGGACCGAGCCCGGCTCGCCGGGAGCGCAGTCCCGGGTGTCGTCCAACGCGCGGATCCGGACTTCGACCCCGGGCTGGACAGCCATCGCGCCGGACGCGCGGATCTCCTCGGACTCCCACCAGGCCGACTGGGCGACATTCGGCGACGCTTCGGAGAGGCCGTATCCGACGACGCACTCCTTGGCGCCCAGCTCGTCGATGACCCGGCGGGCCACGGTGGGCGAGGCGGCCACCCAGGCGCCACGCAGGTGCAGGGTGCGGCGGGTGCGATCGGGATGGTTGAGCAGCAGCAACGCGATGGTGTCGTTGCCGGAGAAATGTGTGCAGCGTTCGGCTTCCAGCAGTCGCAGCGCTTCGCCGGGCTCGAACTTCGGCATCGTCACGAGGGTGGTGACGTGCTGCAGTGACGCCAGTACCGACAAGGTGCTGCCGGCGACGTGGAAGAACGGCCGAGCCGAGTGGAACCGGTCGCCGACGCGCAGGCCCATGCGTGCGCCGGAGAAGAACGCGTCGGCGCACATATTGCGGTGGGTGAGCAGCACGCCCTTCGGCCGTGCGGTGGTGCCGGAGGTGTATTGGACGAGCAGCTCGTCGTCGGGGGTCGCGACGGGCGCCGGGATCCGGCCGGTGCCCGCGTCGAGGAAGTCCGCCCAGGCTGTGGCATACGCAGGTACGTCGTCACCGAGGACGACAACCGACTTCAGGTGGGGCAGGGTCTCGGTGCCGCCCGCGCCGATGCCGAGTTCACCGAGCAGGGCCGTGAAGTCGACGTTCAGCACACGGTTGGCGACGAACAGTGTGCTGACCCGGGCGTGGGCCAGCGTGTAGTGCACTTCGTCGGCGGTGAACCGCGTGTTGACCGGTATGGCGACCGCGCCGGCCGAGCCGATGGCCAGGAACAGCGCGACCCAGTCCGGGCCGTTGCCGAGGCAGATCCCGACGCGGTCGCCGTGGCCGATGCCGGCGGCGGCGAGGCCACCCTGGACGCGCTCGACCCGCGCGGCGAGGTCGCCATAGGTGATCCGCTCGTCCGCTGTGACGACGGCCTCGACATCCGGGGCGAGCAGTGCCGCACGGGCAAGGGCTTCGTGCGTGGTGAGGGGACAGGCATTGCGCAGTTCGGTCACTTTTCTTCTCCGTTCCCGGCGGCGAAGCGGGCGATGCCGTCGCGCCAGCCGCCGTCGGCGAGGCATTGTTCGATGGCGGCCATCTCGATCCGGATGCCGCGGTCGAGGTCGGTCTCCGCGCCCAGGTCGACGGCTCGCTTGGTCAGCGCGATGGCCAATGGCGGGGCTTTCGCGATGCTACGGGCGGTTTCGTCGCCGACGTCGGCGAGTTCGCCGGGCGGGACGACGCGGGTGACGATGCCCAGTCGGGCGGCCTCGTCGGCGTCGAGCGCACGGTTGGTGAACAGCAGTTCCTTGGCTCGGCGCTTGCCGATCACCCGCTGCAGGCGCTGCGTCGCGCCGACCGTGCCCCAATGTGGTTCGGGGAAGCGGAACACCGTGCCTTCGGCCGCGATGGCGAAGTCCGCGGCACAGGTGATCTCGCCGCCTGAGCCGACGACCGCGCCTTGGACCAGAGCGACCACCGGTCGACGGCATTGTTCGATGGCGGCGTATGCGGCGAAGGACGCGACCCGGCGTCGCCGAACCCAGGTGGCGTCCTTGCCGGTGCGTTCCTTGAGATCGGCGCCCGCGCAGAACACTGGCCCCCGCGCGCTCAGGAGTACGACGCGGACGTCCTCGTCGGCGTCGATCTGCTCGAACGCCTCGCGCAGCTGACGGCACATCGGCAGGTCGAGGGCGTTGCGGGCCTCGGGCCGGTTGAGCTCGACCCGCGCGATCCCGTCGGCCACCTGGAGCATCACGCGCTGTGGCTCGTCCATCGTCAGATCACCCCCGCGGCCCGCAGGCCGTCGATCTCGTCGGCGGTCAGCCCGGCCAAGCCCGCCAGTACGTCTTCGGTATCGGCGCCGAGCATCGGTGGCACACCGAGGGCCGGCGGCTCCCCGGCAGTCTCACGCAACGGGGTCCGCAGGGCCGGGAACAGCCCCTCGGTCGGGTGGGTGAACTCGCCGACGACGCCGCGCGCCACCGCGTGCGGGTCGGCTAGCGCCTCCCGTACCGAACGGACCGCGCCGGCCGGTACATCGGCCGCGCACAGCTCCTTGACCAGTGCGTCACGGTCGTGCTGGGCGATCGCGCCGCGCAGCGCCTTCATGACCCGCGCCCGCTGCTCGACGCGCCCGGAGTTGTGGCGTAGCACCGGATCCGCGGCCAGGTCGTCGAGCCCGAGCACCCCGCACAGCGGCACCCAGTGCTGGTCGCTCCCGCTGATGTGCAGCCATTCGCCGTCGCCCGCCTGGAACGCCGCCGAGGGCACCCGTCCGGGGTGCTCGGTTCCGGTCCGCGCCGGATCTTCGTCGAGCGCGAAGAGTCGGGCCGCGTTGAGGGCGTGCAGGCTGAGTTGGACGTCCATCATGGATACATCGAGGTGCCGGCCGCGGCCGGTCGCCGCGCGCCCGGCCAGTCCGCTCAGCGCCGCGATCACCACCCAGAGTCCGGAAGTCATGTCCGCGACCGGGATCCCAGTCTTCGACGGGGGCCCGGCAGGTTCTCCGGTCATCGCCATCACACCCGACAGCGCCTGGAAGACGGTGTCGTATCCCTTGCGCGCCCGGTCCGGACCGGTTTGGCCGAATCCGGTGGCGGACACGTAGACCAGACCGGGGTTGTCGGCCGAGAGCTCGGCGTACCCGAGACCGAGCCGGTCCATCGCGCCGGGCAGGAAGTTCTCGACGACGACGTCGGCGCGGGCGGACAGCCGACGGGCGACGTCCTGGCCGCGCGGATCCTTCAGGTCGAGCGTCACCGACCGCTTGCCGCGATTGAACGCGAAGAAGTAGGCGCTCTCCCCGTGCGGCAGTCGGGGTTCGAAGCCGCGGGTCTCGTCGCCGGACCTGGGGCGTTCCACCTTGACCACGGTGGCGCCGAGCTCGGCGAGAACCTGGGTGGCCAGCGGGGCGGCGAGGACCCGGGAGAAGTCCAGCACCGTGATCCCGGTGAGTGGGCCGGTCATTTGCGGAACCCCCGCATCAGCGCGTTGACGTCCTGACCGGCCCGCATCGCCGCGTCGGTCGGCAGGTCCGCCACCCGGTAGAACAAGTCCTTCGCCGCGGCGATCGCGCGCGGCTCGACCGCGGCCCACCGTTCGGCGATGTCCAGCGCGGCGGCCAGTACCTCGTCGGGCTCGACGACGCGGTTCACCAGTCCGTGCTCGGCCGCCTCGGTGGCGGTGAGCAGCCGACCGGTGCTCACCAGCTCGAACGCGAGCTTGCGGCCGAGGTGCTGCACGAGCCCGGTCATCACCAGCGCGGGGACGATCGAGTGCTTCAGCTCCGGGTAGCCGAACCGCAGGTCGGTTCCGGCGACGACCATGTCCGCGCCGATAGCCAGGCCGGCGCCGCCGCCGACTGCGACGCCTCGCACAGCGGAGATCACCGGCACGCTGAGCTGTCGCGCCTGGATCTGCAGTCGGGCGGTCAGCGCCGCACGCTCCAGCACAGCCTCGGGTTGGTCCGGCGTCAGTTCCGAGAACTCGCCGAGGTCGGCGCCCGCGCAGAAGCCGCGTCCGGTGCCGGTCAGAACTACCGCGCGGATGTCGCGGTCGGTGTCGGCGGCCGCGAGGGCATCGCTCAGCGCGCGGGTCAATGCCGTGTTCAGAGCGTTGAGTTTCTCCGGGCGGTTCAGCGTGAGGACGCGGACGGGGCCGTGGTCCTCGGTGAGCAGCACTGCGGTGGGGCGGGCGATATCGGGGATGACGGTCACGGTATCTCCTGGATCGAGAAAGGGATCAGGCGAGGGCGGCGGAACGGGCGAACCCGGCGCGGGCGACCATGCTGCTCAGCGGCCGGCCGAGTGCTGCCTCACACGCGGCCGAGGCGGCGGCCAGCTGGTCGAGATCGAGACCGGTCTCGACGCCCATCGCGTCGAACAGGCTGACCAGGTCCTCGGTGCAGACATTGCCGGTGAGTCCGGCGCCGTAGCGGATGCCGGTCGGGTGGCCGCCGACGCCGCCGAACGCGGTGTCGAAGTGTCGGCACCCGGCGTCCAGCGCCGCCACGGCGTTGGCGATGCCGGTGCCGCGTGTGTTGTGGAAGTGCGCGACCACCGGGAATCCGGGATGCGCGCGCTGGAGCCGGGTGAACATCGCGCGGACCGACGGCGGAGTCGCCACACCGATGGTGTCGCCCAGGGTCACCAGGTCGGCGCCGAGGTCGATGAACCGGGCCACGTCCTCGGCGACCCGGCCGGGGTCGACCGCGCCTTCGAAAGGGCAGCCGAACGCGACCGACACGACTCCCACCAGCCGGAACCGGCCGTCGGCGAGCCGGGCCATCTCGGTGACGCGCTCCCATTGCCCGGCGCGGGTGGTCCGGAGATTACGTTCGGTGTGGCTTTCGGTAGCCGAAACCAGGAGACTGAGTTCCTCGGCGCCATGCCCTGCTTCGAGATCGTCCAAAGCGCGCTGTACTGCGCGCGGGTTCGGGCAGGTCGCCTTGAAAGCGACGCCTGGCTTGCGGGTGATCGCCGCGAGGACCTGCGAGGCGTCCGAGAAGCCCGGCACTCGGTCGGGATGGCTGTAGCTGGTCGCCTCGATCCGCCGGAACCCGGCTGCCGCGAACGAGTCCAGCAGCGCGACTTTGGTCTCGGTCGGCACGAACTCGGGTTCGTGCTGGAGCCCGTCGCGGGCGAAACACTCGCAGATCGTTACGGCGTCTGGCATCGAGCCACCTCCTCGTTGGTGGCTCCAGAACTACGCGGATCTGTTGATAAAGTCAACAGTTGGAGTCGGTGGCGTGGGCTCGCTCACGTTCCTCGACGGCCAGTGCGAGGTCGGCCAGCTTGTCCAGCGCGCGGCTCAGGATCGCGGTCTCCTCGGTCGACAGCGCGGCAAGGAACTCCACGTCCCGTTCGTTTGCTGCGGTGATCAGGCCGCGATAGACGCGGGTACCCTCGCTGGTCAGGGCGAGTTGTGAGGTTCGGCCCGAGCCGGCGGTCCGCTCGACGAGTCCACGCTCGGTCAGTCGGCTGACCGAGCGACTCATCTGGGCTTTGTCCAGTCCGGCGCGCCGGGCGAGCCGGTTGAGGGTCAAGGTCGGGTCGGCGGCGATCAGTGCGATTGCTCGCCATTCGCCGAGGCTGACGTCGAAATCCCGCCGGTAGCGCAGCGCCGCGCTGCGCGACATTGCCGACGACGTGCGGGAGAGTCGGTAGGAGAGGAGTCCGGAAATAGGCACGAGTTCTCGGCCGTCCACGCGTTCCGCCATAGCCGGTCATCGTAGCCGCCCTCGAATAGGTGTTGACAAACACAACACTTGGCATAGACACTTTGCCCTGCCGCCGGGGCACGCGACACAGCCCCGCATGACAAAGGAGTCGATTAGCCGTGGCCGAATCATCCGCCGTCACTGGACGGCCTGAAACGCCGGTGGACGGCGTCGACCGAGCGTCGACGTACCGGACCATCGCCCTGCGGGTCATGCCGCTGCTCGTGATCTGTTACGTCGTCAGCTACATCGACCGCACCAACATCGGTATCGCGCAGCAGGGCTTGCATCGCGATCTGGGGTTCAGTTCCGCCGTCTACGGGCTCGGCGTCACGGTGTTCTTCGTCGGGTTCATCCTGTTCGAAGTTCCCAGCAACGCACTCCTGGCGCGCATCGGCGCCCGCAAGACCCTCGTTCGCATCATGGCTTCCTGGGGCGTGGTGACGATCGCGACGATGTTCGTCCAAGACGAGACGACGTTCTATATCGCGCGGTTCCTGCTGGGCGTGACGGAGGCCGGGTTCTTCCCCGGGGCGCTGTTCCTACTGTCGCGGTGGTTCCCTTCGGCCCGCCGGACCAGGATGACCGCGGTGTTCTTCATCGGTGTCCCGGTCTCCGGGGTGCTCGGGTCGATCATCTCCGGTTGGATCATGCATGCGCTCGGTGGGGTCGCCGGCCTGGCGGACTGGCAGTGGCTGTTCCTCATCGAAGGCATCCCGCCGATCCTGCTGGCTTTGCTGGTGATGTTCGTTCTGGTCGACGAACCCGAGCAGGCGAAGTGGCTCAGCACGGCACAGAAGGCCGCCGTCCGCGCGGATCTCGAGGCGGATCGGCTCGACAAGGGGGAGGCGCCGGCCCACAAGGGCGGCATGCTCTCGGCCCTGCGTGACCCGAAGGTCTGGATCCTCGGTTTGTGCGCCTGCGGCGCCTATACGTTGGCCAACGCCGTGTCGTTCTGGACGCCCCGGATCATCGCGGAGGCCGGTGTCGGTGACGTGCTGAATCTCGGCCTGTTCTCGGCGATCCCGCCGCTGCTCGGCATTGTCGTGATGCAGATCGTCGGTCGGCACTCCGACCGGACCCTGGAACGCCGCTGGCATGCGGCGACGAGCTGGATCGTCGCGGCCCTGGCCATGCTGGCGCTGTCGTTCTCCGGCGACAACGTCGGACTGGTGATCGTCCTGCTCGCGGTGATGGCCGCGGCGCACTATTCCGGCCTGACGGTGTTCTACTCGATCCCGTCGATCTACCTGAGCGACCGCGCGGCGGCCACGGGCATCGCGATCGTGACGTCGATGGGTTCATTCGCGGCCGCGGCGTCGCCGTCCCTGCTCGGCTTCATCAAGTCGGCGACCGGCAGCCTGTCGCTGGGTCTGATCATCAGCTCGGGGATCGTGCTGCTCGCGGTCGTCGTCCTGCTGGTCGGAGTAAAGCCGGGCGACCTGAAGGAGAAGCACCGCTGAGTCGGTGTTCAGCACGATGAGGGCTTCAGGAAGCCGCCGCCCGCCCCCGATGGCATCATCGGGGGCGGGCGGCGTTCGGCGGTTCGGCGCGGTCGACTCGGGAAGCGTGATGGCGTCGACTACGCGTGACGGCGTGGCGAAGTCGGAGTTTCGCGAGGACACTGAGGTCGTAGCGCCCACCTCGTCCCTAGGAGCACCCGCGATGCCAACCAACGGACCTTTCGGCATCAACCCGGAAGATTTCGAACGCGCACTGCGCGGGGCGGGAATCGAGCTCCGCGACTTGATCGGGAAAGCCGGCGAATATCTGGATCGGGTAGATCATGCGAGTGCCAGCTCGCTGGCATCGCTGCTCGGTCAGTTCGTCCAACCGGAACGGCCGCGTCCACCGGAACCCGAGGGCGAGACCACTGGTGAGACCGGCAGCGGGGTGTGGGTGATCTACCGCATCGATGACGCCGGCGAGGCCAGAATCGACCAGGTCTTTCCGAGCGAGCTTGAGGCCTTACGCGCGCATCGCGACAACACCGATGATCGCCGTCGGGTGCGGTTTCTGCCCTATGGGGTTCCGGCAAGCGTGTTGGATGCGCCCTGACGGCGCTGACTCGCTGCCTGGCGGGCGCCGGGTGCCTCGTGGTCACGGCTGGCCGGTGGCGAAATCCTGTACGGCGTCCAGAAATTCCGGGCCGCCCATGACATATCCCCCGACAAGTCCACCGAGCAGCGCACCCACGGGGATGCTGACACCCCAGATCAAAATAAGAAACGCCCCGAGGATGCCGCCCACGATGGCGCCGCCGACGACGCCGGGCAGGTTCTTGTTGATCTGCTCCCTGAGCCGGTCGTAGGAGCTGATGTCCTTCAGTTGCGCGATGTCCGCCGCCGTCGGGGTCAGTGTCAGGGTGCGGCCGTCCGGACCGATCTGCTGGGCAATCGCGATCGAACGCCCGTCGACGACGGACCGTGGCCGCACTTCGGTCACCGCCGCTCCGTCCCCGGACTCGAGCACCACCGCGCCGTTCTGCGCGATCTCGAACGTGCCGTTCTCGACGGTGGCGACTATCACCCTGTCGACCGGTGAAACGGTGATCTGGTACTTGATTCCGTGGTCCACACCGGAAGTCGTGCCCCCCGCAGTCACCGCAGTCGGCTGCTCGGTGACGGCTTGCTCCGCATGGGCGGTTGCTGCCGTGATACCCACGGCCGCGATGGTCATGAAAACGGCAGCAGTGATCTTCTCGAACTTCATTCTTCGAATCCCTCCACTCAGCTGCCCCGGATGGGCGGACCGAGTCAGACCTTAGGCGGTGTCGAATCCGGGTGTCGGTAACTGGAGGTTCGAGGGGGTGTGTCCGGTGTCCGCGCTGTCGATGAACAGCGGTGTCGGTGCGACCGGGAACCGCAGTTGCCCCTGCCGCAGTTCGATCGGTACGTCGGTGCCGTGGGTGTCCACGGCGTGTGCGTTCGGGTGTGCAGTTCCGTATGACCTCGGTCGGCGGCTGGTCGCCGATGGTGGCGTCTTGTCGTTCCCAGGCGATCCGCAGCGGGGTGCGGTGGGTTCGCTGGATGTCGCAGAGGTACAGGTCGGGTGGTCGGCGAGGGACGTTCCCACGCTCCGGGCGATGAATTCCGATGATGTGGTGTCAGATCCGCTCGAATACCGCGGCCAGACCCTGCCCGCCGCCGATGCACATGGTTTCGAGGCCGTAGCGGCCCTCGCGGCGATCCAGTTCACGCAGGAGGGTCGCCAGGATTCGCGCGCCGGTGGCGCCGACCGGATGGCCGAGGGAGATTCCGGAGCCGTTCGGATTGACCCGGGTGTCGTCGGGGTCGATCTTCCAGGTCCGTAGTACGGCGAGGGTCTGGGCGGCGAACGCTTCGTTCAGTTCGATCACGGTCATGTCGTCGAGCGTGAGATTCAGCCGTGCCAGCGCCTTTTCGGTCGCGGGGACGGGGCCGACGCCCATGGTTCGCGGCGGGACACCGGCCACCGCCCAGGAGGCGAGTCGGGCCAGCGGGCGCAGGCCGAGCGCGCGGGCTTTCTCGGGTGTGGTGACGACGCAGAGCGCCGCACCGTCGTTCTGTCCGCTGGCGTTGCCCGCGGTTACTGTCGAATCCGGGTCGATACCGACGCGGATGGGGCGTAGTCGGGCGAGTGTTTCCAGGCTGGTGTCGGCGCGGGGGTGCTCGTCGGTCTCGACCAGCAGCGGTTCCTGTTTGCGTCGAGGTACCGCCACCGCCACCATCTCAGCGGCGAAGCGTCCGGCATTCTGCGCGGCGACCGCGCGCTGGTGTGATTGCACGGCGAGCGCGTCTTGATCGGTGCGAGTGATCTGGAATTCGGCACGCAGATTCTCGGCGGTTTCGATCATTCCGCCGTCGACCGGGAAGTTCTTGCCGCCGGCAGTGACCCGAGCGCGGGCCAGTCTGTCGTTCAAGGCGATGCCGTCGCCGGTGACACCCCAGCGGATGCCGGTGGCGTAGAACTCCGTCTGGCTCATGGACTCCACGCCGCCCGCCAGCACCAGATCGCTACCACCGGTCTGGACCTGCATACAGGCTTGCAGGATCGCCTGCAGACCTGATCCGCAGCGTCGGTCCACCTGCTGGCCGGGGACCGTCGTTCCGAGGTTCGCGTCCAACGCGGCGATGCGTCCGATCGCCGGTGCTTCGCCGTTGGGTGAGGCCTGCCCGAGGATGACGTCGTCGACCTGGCTGCCGTCGATGCCGGTGCGGGTGAGCAGCTCGGTGATCACGGTGGCGGCGAGAGCTTGCGCGGGGATGTCTTTGAACACTCCGCCGAACCGGCCCACAGGTGTGCGCAGCGGTTCACAGATCACGGCTTCGGGCATGACATTTCCTCGTGGTCTTTCCTGATGTCAGGTGTTGGATTGCATTCGAGCCAGGTCCAGATCGATGGCCGAAGTGGTCTCGAGCAGTGCTGGCAGGAGAGTGTCGCGGACCGCTGCCATCGAATAGCGCGCCGCTTGGGTCGAGATGTTCACCGCGGCGACGACGGCGCCGCTGCGATCGTGGACGGGGGCGCCGAGTGAGCGCAGCCCCTCCTCGAGTTCTTGGTCGACGATGCAGTAGCCGTCGTCGCGGACCTGGTTCAGTTCCTCGCGCAACTGCTCGACCGTGTCGATGGTTTTACCGGTGAGCGGGGCGAGGGTGACCTCGGACAGATATTCGTCCAGCGAGTCCTCCGACAGACCGGCCAGCAGTACACGTCCCATCGAGGTCGCGAACGCGGGGAAGCGGGTGCCGATATTGATCGAGACCGTCATGATCCGGCTGACCGGCACCCGCGCGACGTACACCACGTCCGCCCCGTCGAGGATCGACACCGAGGTGGATTCGTGCACCCGCTCGGCCAGCGTTTCCAGATGGGGTCCGGCGACATCGGGCAGGCTGAGACTGGACAGGAAGCTGTATCCGAGTTCGAGGACCCGCGGGGTGAGCCAGAACAACGACCCGTCGGTGCGCACGTATCCGAGTTCCACCAGCGTGAGCAGGAAGCGCCGGGCCGTCGCCCGGGTCAGATCGGTGTCTTTGGCGACCTCGCTGAGCGTGCGCCGCGGGTGGTCGGCATCGAACGAGCGGATGACGGCCAGGCCGCGGCCCAGCGACTGCACAAAATCCGGCGAGGGTTCGGTCATGGTCGGTGCGGTTCCTCCTTTCGGGTGGGCGCGGCCGCGCCTATGCCGTCGGCGAGCGCTGCTTTCCGAGCCCGAAGGCAGGTTACTGTTCGGCGCGCCCGCAGAGATCGCAGCACTCAGGAACGCATCGGTGAGCTGATCGGGGTGTAGGCCGGCGTGTCGCCTGGCGCGAATGTGCCTGTCGAGTCCATGGCTTTCGCTGACCGCGCCGCAACGCTGTGTTCGCTAGGCGAACGTTTCTCCGACATGCGAACAGCGTAAGCGATGGCGACGGTCTGAATCAAGATTGTGTTCGCTATGCGCACAGCTGTTCATCTGGCGTACATTGAGTTAGTGTTCGTCACGTGATGGACAAAGTCATTGCCACAGCCGCCGAGGCCGTCGCCGATATCCACGACGGTGCTTCGCTCGCGGTCGGTGGTTTCGGCCTGGTCGGCGTCCCCCAGGTGCTCATCGAGGCGCTGTTCGAACAAGGCGCCACCGGCTTGGAAGTCGTCAGCAACAACTGCGGCACCTCGGGGGTCGGGCTCGGCATACTTTTGGCCGCTCATCGCATCCGCCGCACGACGAGTTCGTACGTCGGCGCCAATGAGGAGTTCGCGCGGCAATACCTGGCCGGCGAACTCGAGGTGGAGTTGATTCCGCAGGGGACGCTCGCCGAACGGATGCGTGCCGGTGGCGCGGGGATTCCGGCCTTCTATACCCCGGCCGGCGTGGGTACGCAGGTTGCCGATGGCGGGCTGCCGCTGCGCTACGACGGCGCGGGCGGGATCGCCCTCGCGAGTCCGCCGAAGGAAACCCGGGTCTTCGACGGGATCACCTATGTCATGGAACGCGCCATAGTCACCGACTACGCCTTGGTCCATGCCTGGAAGGGGGACCGGCACGGCAATCTCATCTACCGCCGCAGCGCGCGCAACTTCAACCCGCCCGCCGCCACCGCGGGCCGAATCACGATCGCTCAGGTCGAACACCTGGTGGAGCCGGGCGAGCTGGACCCCGACGCGGTGCACACCCCGGGCATCCACGTGCAGCGGGTAGTACACGTCGGCAAGGTCGACGTCGGGATCGAGAAGAGGACGGTACGGGCATGAAACTGACCCGGGAACAGATGGCGGCGCGCGTCGCACGCGAGCTGGCGGACGGCCAGTACGTCAACCTCGGCATCGGCATGCCCACCCTCGTGCCGAATTACCTCCCCGGCGACATCACCGTCGTCCTGCATTCGGAGAACGGCGTGCTCGGCGTCGGACCGTACCCGACCGAAGAGGAACTCGACCCCGAACTGATCAACGCGGGTAAGGAGACGATCACAGCATTGCCCGGAGCGTCGTACTTCGACTCCGCGCAGTCGTTCGGCATGATCCGTGGCGGCCAGGTCGACGTCGCCGTGCTCGGCGCCATGCAGGTCAGCGCGCAGGGCGACCTGGCGAACTGGATGATCCCGGGGGCGATGGTCAAGGGTATGGGCGGCGCGATGGATCTCGTCCACGGCGCCGGCCGGGTGATCGTGATGATGGAGCATGTTTCCCGCAACGGGACACCGAAAATCGTCGAACAATGCACCTTGCCGTTGACCGGGCTGCGCTGCGTGCACCGGATCATCACCGACATGGCAGTGCTCGATGTCACCGACCAGGGGCTGGTGCTGGTGGAGACCGCTGCGGACATCAGCGTCGATCAGGTCCGCGCCGCCACCGGCGCCGACATCGTGGTCGATGCGCCGGTGGTGGCCGTCCGCTGAGTGACCGCCCTGGCCGAGGGCGGGTCAGCGCCGCACTTCGGTGACCGCCACCGCCCGGCCTGCGCGCCGCGACAGTTCGCACGCCTCGGCGATATAGAACGCTTCCAGCGCATCTGTTGGGCGGCAAGGATTATCCCGTGCACCGAGGGCGACTTCGACGAAGGCGGCCAGCTCTTCCGCGTACGCCGGGCGGAACCGCTCCATGAATCCCGCGTAGTGCGGACGGGACGAGGGGGCGTAGTCGGGTTCGACCGAAGTCAACGGTGCGCGGTCGTCCAGACCCACAATGGCGTTTCCCTTGGAGCCCAACGCTTCCAGTCGGACGTCGTACCCGGCTCCGTTGTATCGGGTCAGCGAAACGGTGGCCAGGGTGCCGTCGTCCAACCGCAGCACCACCGCGGCGGTGTCGACGTCGTCCGCGTCGGCGAAGAAGGTTTCCCCGCGGTTGGCGCCGACCGCGTAGACCTCGATGACTTCGCGTCCGGTCACCCATCGGATGATGTCGAAATCGTGCACCCCGCAGTCCCGGAACAATCCACCCGACCGCGCGACGTATTCGGCGGGCGGTGGTGCTGGGTCGAAGGTGGTGGCGCGCACGGTGTGCAGCCAGCCGAGTTCACCGGAGGCGACGGCATCGCGCGCGGCGCGATACCCGGTGTCGAAACGGCGTTGGAAGCCGATCTGGACCGGGACGGGCGAGTTCTGGAGGCGATCGATGACGGCGAGGGTGCCTTCGATGTCGGCGGCGACCGGTTTCTCGCAGAAGACCGGGATACCCGCGTCGACGGCGCGGGTGATGAGTTCGGGGTGGGAGTCGGTGGCGGCGGTGATGACCAGGCCGTCGAGGTCGGCGGCGAACAGGGTGTCGAGGTCGGGGGCGAATTCGACGCCGAGTTCGGTGGCGGTGCTGCGGGCCCGGTCGGCGTCGGCGTCGGCGACGAGGACCGTGGCGACGTTCGGGAGATTCCGCAGGGTCGCGGCGTGCGAGGTTCCGATCCGGCCGGTTCCGGCCAGGCCCAACGTGACAGCTGTCCGGAATGTCATCGGCTCTCCTTCTGATGGAATCTCGAGGTGCGGTGTGGGTTCGGATGCCCGGCGAGGACTGTTCAGCGGCCGGGAGCGGTTGTCGTGGAGCGAATGACCAGGGAGGGCTCCACTCGGCGGCGGACCGGCGTGGTGCGGCCGTCCCGGAGGCGCTCGGCGAGCGCTTCGATGGCCAGGCGCCCCATCTCGACGCGGGGTTGGTCGATGGTGGTCAGGGCGACGTGGCGCAGTGCGGCCAGCGATGTGTTGTCGTAGCCGACGACCGAAACATCCGCTGGCACTCGCAATCCCGATTCCTCCAGTGCGGACATCGCTCCGACGGCATTGAAGTCATTGCCGCAGACCAGGGCGGTGGGAAAATTGTCGCGGGAGAACAGGTTCAGCAGTTTCCGTACCGCGACCACTCCCGCGGAGTCGGTGTGTTCGCTCGGGACGACCATCGGCTCCAGTCCGTGGCGCGTCATAGCGGAGCGGTAGCCCCTGCGGCGCGGCGCTGCGGTGAAGGCGGCGCCGCCGTCGAGGTGCACGATGCGCCGATGCCCGAGGGACACCAGGTGATCGACGGACAGGCTCGCGCCGATTTCGCCATCGTCGTTGACCGTGTCGATGTCGGCGACGGTGCTGGTGCGGGAGACCAGCACCAGCGGGGCCTGTTGCGCCGCTCCGCGAATCGTGGCCGCGGGGAGGATGGGAGAAAGCAGGATGATGCCCCCGGGGCGGAACGACAGCAAGCTCTCCAGCGCGGTGCGTTCACGGGCTGCGCTGCGGCGGCCGGTGTTGAGGATCAGTTCGAGGCCGAATTCCTGCGCTGCGGTGTCCATTCCCTCGACGACATCGGCGAAGAAGGCGTTACGCAGGTCGGAGACCATGACACCGACGATGTTGGAGGTTCGGCTGGCCAGGGAGCGCGCCATGGTGTGCGGTTGGTAGCCGAGTTCTTTCGCGGCGCTCAGTACGGCTCGGCGGCGATGGTCACTCACCTTGGGAGAGTTGCGCATGACGAGTGACACGAGCGCGCGGGAAACGCCGGCGCGTTCGGCGACATCGTCCATGGTGGGCCGCGCCATGTCGTCGTCCTTCCGCGTTCGGTGATCCGTGCCGGGTGGACCTTACAACCTCGGTGGTCGTCGATCAATAGAGCGCTCTAATTGAATCTTTCGTGCACGGTGACCCGAATCTTACGCAAGAAATACCTGGTAGAGGCGGTAGATCCGACAAGGTGGATACTCTTGACACGCTATGACCTGCGTTACATAGTTGGAGCGCTCCAATAGTGCGGAGTGCGTCAACTCGACATCGAAGGTCGGAGAAGTGCCGATGATGGAAACGCTGTACCCGCTGCGCATCGCGGCCGCGCCGATCTCCTGGGGAGTCTGTGAGGTTCCCGGCTGGGGTCACCAACTCGACGCGCGGACGGTCCTGTCGGAGATAGCGGCGCTGGGCCTGTCCGCGACCGAGTTCGGCCCACCCGGCTATCTGCCGCGTGACCCGAATGAACTGCGGCTGTTCCTCGAGACCTTCGGGATCACCGCGGTCGGCGGATTCCTCGCGCTCGTGCTGCACCGCGATCGACACGACGCGATCGCGCAGGCGGGGGACAGTGCCGCGTTGCTGTCCGCCACCGGCGCCGAGGTCCTCGTCCTCGCCGCCGCGACCGGACTCGACGGGTACGACGCGCGCCCGCATCTCAGCGACGCCGAATGGCGCACGCTGGTGGACACCGCGGCAGCCATCCGCGACGTCGCCGCCGAGCACGGCCTGCGCACCGTCTTGCACCCGCACGTCGGCACGCACGTGGAGAGCGAGGCCGAGGTCGAGCGGTTCCTCGCCGATGGCGACCTCGACCTCTGCCTGGACACCGGTCATCTGTTGATCGGGGGCGCCGACCCGGTGCGGCTCGCGCGGCGCCATGCCGAACGGATCGGACACATCCACCTCAAGGACGTCCGCAGCGCGCTGGCCGACCAGGTGCGCGGCGGAAAACTGGAGTACAGCGAGGCGGTGCGCCGCGGGCTGTATGTCCCCCTGGGCGAGGGCGATGTCGACATCGCGGCGCTGGTGCGTAGCGTGCAGGCTGCGAATTATCGGGGCTGGTACGTGATGGAGCAGGACACGATCCTCGAGGCGAACGACTCGGTGAAGCTGCCGAGCCTCGACGCCGAACGGAGTCTGCGCCATCTCGCGCACATCGCGCCCGTCTCGGCACGAATCTAGTGGAGAAGAGATGACGACGATGTCGCTACGACCGCGCCCTGGCGCGACGAGACAACACCGCCGCGCTGCCGCGTGGCGGCCGCTGGGCCAGGTCGTGCCATGGGTCGCCGCGGCGGCCCTCCTCACCGCGTGCAGCGGACCGGGCGCCGACGTGGCCGCGCCCGCACCGACACCCGTCGCCGCGGGCACGGTGAAGTCGGTCGCGGTGGTGACACATGGCAGTCCCGGTGACGCGTTCTGGAACGTCGTCAAGAACGGCGCCGAGGCCGCGGGCAAGGATCTCGGCGTTCGTGTGGAGTACAACGCCTCCGGTGATCCCGGTCTGCAGGCGAAACTGATCGACAACGCGGTGGCGCAGGGTGTGGATGGTCTGGTCGTCTCGATGGCCAATCCCGAGGCATTGCGCAGGTCCGTCGAAAAGGCGGTCGCGGCGGGTATTCCGGTGGTGACAATCAATTCCGGCGAGGCGGAGAGCGCGCAGTTCGGCGCGTTCGTCCATGTGGGCCAGAGCGAATCCCTCGCGGGCCAGGCCGCCGGCAAACGGCTCGCCGGCGCCGGGCGCACCAAGATGCTGTGCGTGATTCACGAGGCTGGCAATCTCGGCGCCAACGAGCGTTGCGCCGGCGCCACCAAGGCTTTCGGAAACGCGACCACGCTGCAGGTGGACATCAACAACCCGACCGACGCGCAATCCCGGATCAAGGGCGCGCTGGAGGCCGACCACTCCATCGATGCGGTGCTGACGCTGAACTCCCAGGTCGCGGCACGGGCAGTGGACGCGGTGCAGGAGGCCCGGTCGGCTGCGTCAGTGGCGACCTTCGACCTCAATCCCGATGTGGTGGAGGCTATCCGGGCGGGCAAGTTGCTGTTCGCCGTCGACCAGCAACAGTACGAACAGGGTTATCTGCCGATCGTGCTGCTGCGGCTGTATCGGTCGAATCTGAATACCGTCGGAGGCGGCACGCCGGTGCAGACCGGTCCCGGTTTCGTCGACAAGAGCAACGTCGGCGCGGTGGTCGCGCTCGTCGCGCAGGGCACGCGTTGAGGTGAATGACATGACCGTAGTGACCAAGACCGACACCGCGCAGGACCAGTCCGTGGGACTCGCGGGCCCCTCGCCGCTGCAGCGCTTGTTCGTGCGCCCGGAGATCGGGGCGGCGCTGGGCGCGCTGCTCGTCTTCGTGTTCTTCTCGAGCATCACCGACCGGTTCCTCAGCCCGCTCGGTGTGGCGACCTGGCTGGACGACTCGTCCACCCTGGGCATCATGGCGGTGGCCGTCGCCCTGCTGATGATCGGTGGCGAGTTCGACTTGTCGGCGGGCGTGATGACCGCCTCCACCGCGCTCGTCACCGCACTGCTCGCGGTGCATGCCGGGTGGAACGTATGGTTCGCGCTATTGGCCTCCCTGGCGTTCGCGCTGAGTGTCGGCGCGTTCAACGGCTGGGTGGTGATGCGAACGGGGTTGCCGAGTTTCATCGTCACCCTGGGCACGTTCCTCGCGCTGCAGGGCCTGAATCTCGGTGTCACGCGGCTGGTCACCGATACGGTGCAGGTGTCGGGCGTGCGCGGTGCGGACGGGTACCAGTCGGCCGGCTGGGTGTTCGCCGCCACGCTGAATCTCGGCGACGCCCGGATCCAAGCCTCGGTGATCTGGTGGATCGTGCTGACCGCCCTCGCCGCGATCGTCCTGGTGCGCACCAGGTTCGGCAACTGGATCTTCGCGGTGGGCGGCGCGCTGCCCAGCGCCCGCGCGGTCGGCGTGCCGGCAGATCGCACAAAAATCCTGCTGTTCATGGGGACCGCGTTCGCGGGATGGGTGGTCGGCTCCTGCAATATTCTCCGGTTCGCGAGCGTGCAGGCCAACCAGGGTGTCGGGCTCGAACTGCACTACATCATCGCGGCGGTGGTCGGGGGCTGTCTGCTGACCGGCGGCTTCGGCTCGGCGGTCGGCGCCGCGGTCGGCGCGCTGATCTTCGGCATGGCACGGCAGGGCATCGTGTTCGCCCGCTGGGACAGCGACTGGTTCATGTTGTTCCTCGGCGCGCTGCTGCTCGCGGCGGTGCTGGTCAACAATAGATTCCAGAAACGAGCCGAAAGGGTACGCCGATGACCCCCCTCATCGAAGCAGTCGACCTCGGCAAGAGCTACGGTGGCGTCGTCGCATTACGCGAGGTGTCCACCGTGGTGAACGCGGGCGAGGTGACCTGCGTGCTCGGCGACAACGGCGCGGGCAAGTCCACGCTGATCAAGATCCTGGCCGGGGTGCACCAGCACGACCGTGGCGAGCTGCGCGTCGAGGGCGAATCGGTCCGGTTCGCCACGCCGCGCGCGGCATTGGATCGCGGCATCGCCACGGTGTACCAGGACCTGGCGGTGGTGCCGCTGATGAGCGTATGGCGCAATTTCGTGCTCGGCTCCGAACCCACTGTCGGTTACGGCCCGTGTCGGCTACTGGATCGCAAGAAGAGCCGCGCGGTTACCCGAACAGCGTTGGCGGACATGGGAATAGACATCCGTGACCTGGAGCAGCCGGTGGGCACCCTGTCCGGTGGCCAACGGCAGTGCATCGCGATCGCGCGCGCGGTGCATTACGGCGCGAAGGTGCTCATCCTCGACGAGCCGACCGCGGCGCTGGGCGTGAAACAGGCCGGCGTGGTGCTGAAGTACGTCGTGCAGGCACGCGACCGCGGACTCGGCGTCGTACTCATCACACACAATCCGCATCATGCCTACCCGGTCGGGGACCGGTTCCTGTTGCTGAAGCGTGGTGCGGTACTCGGGACGTACGAGAAGTCGGAGATCGACGTGCAAGAGCTGACCCAACAGATGGCGGGGGGCGCGGAACTGGAGGCCTTGCAGCACGAATTGCGGCGCGTGGTGGCGCCGTGAAGCGCCCGGGCGAGAGGTGAACTCGTGACCGATCTGGAGGTATTGACCATCGGACGGGTCGGGGTCGATTTGTATCCCGAGCAGAGCGGCGTCGGACTGGCACAGGTGCGGACCTTCGCGAAGTTCCTCGGTGGCTCCGCGACCAACGTCGCGGTGGCCGCCGCCCGGCTCGGCAGGCGTTCGGCGGTGCTGACCAAAGTGGGGCCCGACGGCTTCGGCGAATTCGTTCGCTCAGCGCTGGCGGAGTTCGATGTCTCGCCCCGTTATGTCACGACCGCGCCGACCTTGCTGACGCCCGTGGTCTTCTGCGAACTCGCGCCGCCTTCGGACCCGCCGTTGCTGTTCTATCGGGCGCCGATCGCACCGGATCTCACTCTCACCGAGGACGAGGTCCCGTGGGACGTGGTGGACGAGGTGCCACTGCTGTGGGTGACCGGTACCGGGGTGAGCGCCGAGCCGGGACGCAGCACCCAACGCGAGATCCTGCGCCGGCGCGCGTGCCGCGGGCACACCGTGCTGGACCTGGACTACCGGCCGATGTTCTGGCCCGATGCGGACACCGCGCGAGCCGAGATCGGCTGGATGCTCGACCACGTGAACGTGGTGGTCGGCAACCGCGCCGAGGTCGAGGTGGCGGTGGGCACCGCGGACCCGGACGCGGCGGCCGACCGGTTGTTGGCGCGCGGCGTCCGCCTCGCGATGATCAAGCGGGGCGGTGAGGGGGTGCTCGTGGCCACCGAATCCGAGCGCTGGATCGTCCCGCCATGCCTGGTGCACGTGGTGTGCGGGCTCGGCGCGGGCGACGGATTCGGCGGCGCATTGATTCACGGCCTGTTGTCGCAATGGGACCCGCAGCGCATCGCCACCTTCGCCAACGCAGCGGGCGCCCTGGTCGCGTCCCGGCTCGCCTGCGCCGACGCGATGCCCACCAGCGCCGAGATCGAGGAATTGCTGTGCGGTTGAGTCGGAGCGCGACCGGCCGGCGGTGCGCCATGGAGGAGTCACTGTGCATGTGACCGACGAACGATGGCGTGAGCTGCTGCGTGTCCGCGCGACGGACCCCGCGGCGGTCGAACGGGCATATGCGAAAAGAGTGCGCCGTCCGGACCTGCTCGCGGGTAAACAGACCCTGTTCCTGGTCGCCGCGGACCACCCGGCCCGCGGCGCGCTCGGCGTCGGCGCGGACCGGATGGCCATGGCCGATCGGCGCACCTTGCTGGAACGGCTGCTGATCGCGTTGGCCAACCCGGATGTCGATGGTGTGCTCGGGTCACCCGACGTGGTGGAGGAGTTGCTGTTGCTGGACGCCTTGGACGACAAGGTCGTGATCGGCTCGATGAATCGCGGTGGCCTGGCGGGCGCGGAGTGGGAGATCGACGATCGCTTCACCGGCTATGACGCGCAATCCCTTGCCCGCTTCCGCCTCGACGGCGGCAAAATGCTCCTGCGTCTGGTCGATTCCGACGCGGGCACGGTGCCGACCTTGCAAGCCTGCGCGCGGGCGGTCTCCGAGTTGGCGGCACACGGGATGATGGCGATGGTCGAGCCATTGCCCTACCACCGCGACCATTCCGGCGCGCTGGTGATGAGCAAAGACGCGCCGTCGCTGTCCAGGGCGATCACCGTCGCCTCCGGTCTCGGCGTCACCTCCGCCTTCACCTGGCTCAAAATTCCGGCGCCGCAGGACATTTCAGTGCTGGACGCGACGACCCTTCCGGTGCTCGTGCTCGGCGGTGTGCCCTCGGGGGACCCGGCGGAGGATCTCGCGTTCTGGGCAGGGGCGCTCGGTCACGATGTGGTCCGCGGGCTCGTCGTCGGACGCACCCTGCTGTATCCGCCGGACGGAGATGTCGCCCACGCGGTGGACGCAGCGGCGCGCCTGCTGAAGAAGGCCCGATGAGGCGCGCGGGCGCGGTGGTAGCACGCTGCGTGCCGGCCGCGTGGCGCCGCGGCGCGATCACAGGGCGCACGGCGAGGAAAGAAGACCCGAGCGTCCGGTTCGTCGAAGGCGACTGTCGCGGACGCACGGCGAGCGGAGGTGGGGTGCGATGACGCTACATCGGCCCGAAGGCACGTTGCGCCGCGGCGATGATCCGATTCTGCTGACACCCGAGGACGCGGGGTGGACCTATACCGGTCTGCGGGTGCTGCGACTGCGCGCGGGCACTTCGCGGACCGTACGGACGGGCGAGTTCGAGGCGTTCGTCCTGCCGCTGGCCGGCGCGTGCACGGTGCGCGTCGACGGCGCGACCTTCGCGCTGGCCGGACGGGAATCGGTCTTCACCCGGGTGACCGATTTCGCCTATGTCCCGCGCGACGCCGAGGTGGAACTGGTGGCCGAGGGCGACCTGGAGGTGGCGCTGCCGATGGCGCGCTGCGCGAACCGGCTCGAGCCGAGATACGGTCCCGCGGAACATGTTCCAGTCGAGGTCCGTGGCGCCGGAAGCGCGACGCGTCAGGTCGCCAACTTCGGGGTGCCCGGCGTCTGGCAGCACGCCGACAAACTCAATGCCTGTGAGCTGATCACTCCGGACGGCAACTGGTCGTCCTACCCACCGCACAAACACGACGAGGCGAGCGACTGCGAGGTCGTCAACGAGGAGATCTATTACTTCCGTATCGCCGGGCGCGATGGGATCACCCCCGCCCGAGAGGGATTCGGCATACACCGGACCTACGCGGCCGACGGGAGTTGGGAGGAGAACGTCGTGGTGCGCGACGGTGACGTCTTTCTGATCCCGCACGGCTACCACGGGCCGTGTATCGCCGCGCCCGGCTACCCCATGTATTACCTGAACGTCTTGGCAGGCCCCGCCCAGGATCGGTCGATGGCGTTCTGCGATGACCCGGCGCACGGCTGGGTGCGCGCGCGGTGGGCCGCCGAACCGATCGACCCGCGCTGCCCCGTCACCACTCACGAAGGACGGATCGGATGAAACTGACCGCGGCGCAGGCGCTGGTGGCTTGGCTGGTCGCCCAGCGCTCCGAGACGCTCGACGGCCGCGAAGTGCCGTTGTTCCCGGCCGTGTTCGGGATCTTCGGGCACGGCAACGTGCTCGGCCTCGGCACCGCGCTACACGAGCGGCGCGACGAGATCCCGGTCTGGCGCGGGCAGACCGAAGAGGGGATGGCACTCGCCGCCGTCGGCTACGCCAAGGCCACGCATCGTCGCCAGATCGGTGTCGCGACATCATCGATCGGCCCAGGGGCGCTGAACATGGTGACGGCGGCCGGCGTCGCGCACGCGAATCGCCTTCCCGTACTGCTGCTGCCGGGGGACACCTTCGCCGGGCGGGCGCCGGACCCGGTATTGCAACAGGTCGAGCACTTCGGCGAACCGACCGTGACGGTGAACGACGCGTTCCACGCGGTCAGCCGGTACTTCGACCGCATCACCCGGGCCGAGCAGCTGATCTCGACACTGCCCCAGGCTGTTCGGGTGCTCACCGATCCGGCGGACGCCGGACCGGTCGTGTTGGCGCTCCCGCAGGACGTGCAGGCCGAGACGTACGACTTCCCCGAGGCGCTGTTCGTCCCGGTCGTACACCGCGTCGTGCGGGCACGTCCGGATCTTCGGGCACTCGCCGAAGCCACCGTCGCGCTGCGGACCGCGCGGCGTCCGCTCCTGGTTCTCGGTGGTGGCGTCCGCTATTCCGGTGCCGGGCCCACCACGCTGGAATTCGCCGAGCGCCATGGCATTCCGGTCGTGGAGACCACCGCGGGCCGCACTCTGGTGCCGCACGACCATTCGTTGTACGCGGGCCCGCTCGGCATCACGGGGTCGGCATCGGCGAACGCGATGGCAGCCGAGGCCGATCTGGTCCTCGCGGTCGGAACCAGGTTGCAGGACTTCACCACGGCGTCCTGGACCGTCTTCGCGCCGGAGGTCCGACTGGTGACGGTCAACGCGGCACGGTTCGACGCGGTCAAACACGGCGCCCTCGCTGTGGTCGGCGATGCCGAGGCCACCGTGCGGGAGCTGGCCGGCCAGGTGGGACAGTGGCGGGTCGATCCGGCGTGGACGGCCCGCGCCGCGGTTGTGCGCAGCACCTGGGACGCACGGATCGACAAGCTGCGTGCGCCGACGCCGGGAACCCCGAGCTATGCCCAGGTCGTCGGTGCCGTGAACGAGCTCAGCGGGCCTGACGACTACGTCATGACGGCGTCGGGCGGACTGCCGGGTGAGCTTGTCGGCGGGTGGCGGGCCGCGGGCGGCACGCCCTCGATGGACGTCGAGTACGGCTTCTCCTGCATGGGGTACGAGCTCGCGGGCGCGTGGGGCGCGGCGATGGCGCACCAGGGCGGCGTGGTGACGACGCTGCTCGGGGACGGCTCCTACCTGATGTCGAATTCGGAATTGTTCTCGGCGGCCTTCGCCGGGCATCCGTTCGTCGCCGTGGTCTGTGACAACGACGGCTACGCCGTGATCGCCCGGCTGCAGGAAGGTCAAGGCGGTGCAGCGTTCAACAACTTCTACGCCGACTGCCGCACCAACCACGAACAGCCACCGCGGGTCGACTTCGCCGCCCATGCCGCCGCGTTGGGATGCATCGTCTTCACCGCCTCGGACACGGGTGAGTTCCGCGATTCCTATGCGCGGGCCCGGGCGGCGGCGGTCGATGAATGCCGTCCGGCCGTTGTCGTGGTGCGCACCCAGCCGTCCGCGTGGACCGACGCCGGCGCCTGGTGGGAGGTCGGTGTGCCGGAGCACCTGTCCGGGCGGTCCGGCTACGACGAGAGGAAGCCGAGCCAGGTGCGCTACTTGCGGCCCTGAACAGACCTCGACGACGGGCGCCCGGCCTCGTCCAGCCGGAACGCCGAAGGTTCGGTTATGCGTGCGGTACACTGTAAGTCATTGGGGCGCAAGGAAACTGGTACAAAAGAGGATCGGTGAAGAACGCGTCGAAGAAGAGCTCATAACGCTCGACGCGGTTGCCTCTGCGTCGTGGGTGCGCTCGTCGTGGACGGCGGCGGAACTCATCCGGCGAGAAGTGGCGGGCTTTCGAGTGGCTTTTCCGGGCGGTTCGACCGCATCGGTGCCCGAGTACGCAGGGGAGGTGACTGACGCAGCCCGCTGGTGAGCGTTGGATAGCTCACAGTTCGGGGGGCTGGAGGTGGAGTAATTCGGCGGATCGTGGCATCGTTGATCTATGAGACCAGGGAATCTCGATTACAACAACCTGGCTCGTCTACAGAAAGTATGAAATGGCTCAAGGCATTGTGAAGTGGTTCAACAGCGAGAAGGGCTTCGGCTTCATCGCGCAAGACGGCGGCGGCCCCGACGTCTTCGTGCATTACTCGGCTGTGAGCGGCGCGGGTTTCCGGTCCCTCGATGAGGGGCAGCGCGTAGAGTTCGAGATCGGCCAGGGACAGAAGGGCCCGCAGGCCCAGGACGTCCGCGTTCTCTGATCGCGATATAGCTTTCGAAAGGCCCCACGCCGGGACGGTGAGGGGCCTTTTCCCTGTTCGAGAAAGTTTTGGCCGCTGAGGTGCGCCACGCGCCGCGTCGACGGGCTTGTCGTCACAATCGGCGATCGGCGGCACACAGTGGCGGTGCGAGGGTGCCCGATCTCGAGGTCGGCGTCGAGATGAGGACAGCCTCGCCGGCGCGGGCCGAGGCATCGCCCTGGTCGTGCCGGCGTATCTCGGCGCGCTCTGCCGGACTTTCGGACCGGTGGACGCACGATCACGAATCCAGGGCATGCCCGCGGGTGTGCTTACCGGGTGGTGTGGCGTGTGCGCTCTTGCGTGCGCGGGGCGGTCGTTTCGTTGCTTCTGCTCGAACCTGGCCGGTCCGGTCCGGAGGGACGTTTTTGCCGATGTCGGCTCGTGAGGTGATGCCGAGTTTGTGAAAGACGGCGGCCATTTGCGCGTCGACGGTTCTGCCGGAGTTGCCTCGGCGGGCCGCGATGGCGGTGTTCGTCCATCCCGCGGCGGCCAGGATCGCGACCTGCTGCTCGGCTACGGTCAGTTGATCCCAGCGTGAGGATGCGGTGTTCTTGACGGGATGGTCCATCGGCATCGTGTCGATGGACAGTGTGCCCAACGCCAAGCGTTGCACTTCTTGCAATTCGGGCCGTAACAGGGTGCCCTGCCGATGTGCGGCGGCGAATTCGTCCGGTCCCAATATACGGAGGGCGACATCGGTCGCACGCTTCGTTTCCTCGGCGACCATTGCCATTTCGTTGAAATTGACACCCGGGCCCGCGTGGAGCGTCGCGGCTCCGCCGATGAGCTGAGCGGTTTCGATGGCCAATGCCTTGATTCTCGCCTGGTCGGCGCTTCCCGCCGCGATCAGATCCGTCAGGATTCGCGCTAGCGACCATGTCTGAATATGCACCGCGAGCGATGCGCCCCACTGGTCACGTTCAGCGACCAGGACTGTCAACGTTGTGCGCCCGACTGCCAATGCCTCGGTGGGATCACCATGTTTGGTCAAGGCGATCGCCCACGCCAACTCGGCCAATTCCTTCGCCCACCCTGCGCCGGTCGCGGTGGCGTGATCGAGGTGAATCCGCGTGATGGTCAGGGCCTGCTGTGCTGATCCCAGCGTGGCCGCAGCCAGGGCTTCGTGCCACTCGCTTCGTCCCTCGCCGCCGGGGTCGCCCAGGTCTCGGTACTTCTCGCGGGCGCGTCCCAACACCGTGATAGCCCGCGGGTCGCGGTGAGCTACGAGCAGTTTCACTCCCCACACGAATTCGACGGCAGCGGGAAGGCCGATGTCGATCTCCGCGGTCTGTTGCCAGTTCTGTCGAAGATCGGCGTCTCCGACGCACACGGCGACGCATTCGTCGAGCGTCTGTTGGGCGTCCTCGCTCCGGCCCTGGATCAGGGCGAGCCAACCAACGAAAACCATTGCGGCGGTTTGGAGTTCGGTCAACTCGGGGGTCAGTGCGCGGGTGGCCTGCAGTGTCCGTTCGGCCCATCGGCGGATCTCTCGGGGCGAGGCCTTGAAGATGGGCATGACGATCAGCGCCGCGGAGATCTCCAGACCGATTTCCGGTTCGCCCGAGGCGAGGCTGGTCTCGATCGCGGTCACGATGTTGTCCCATGCCGCGCGGGCTGCCGAGGTGTATCCGCCGGGGTTGAACCAATTGAGCTGCGCGGCAACCACTTTATCGCGATAATAGCGGCGGTGTCGCTGGGCGAGGCGCGTTGGTTCGTCGATCTCGTCGGTGGAACGTTGTGTGAGTCGTTGCTGGGCGAATAGCCGAATGCTTTCCAGTAGCGAGTAGCGCACCGATGTCGGGGTGATGTGCGTGGTCACCAGCGACTGGTCGGCGAGCCGCTCCAGCAGGCCCTCGATCTCGTCGGTTGCCAGGTGTACGGACGCGGCGGGCCCGTCGGTGCCTCGTC
The DNA here is from genome assembly GCF_040648115.1 of Nocardia sp. NPDC049190. Classification (NCBI taxonomy): domain Bacteria; kingdom Bacillati; phylum Actinomycetota; class Actinomycetes; order Mycobacteriales; family Nocardiaceae; genus Nocardia; species Nocardia sp. NPDC049190. The sequence continues at coordinate 95,017 of NZ_JBEZDE010000007.1, read as the reverse complement.
CGGATGTCGGTTCGTCGGCGCAGACGGCTTCGATGGCTTCCACTTCGGCGCCGACGTCCAGGGCGGAGCCGTCGTCGTCCTCGGGGTTGGTGTCGTAGCCCGCGGAAAAGACCGACATGCGCTCCAGTAGCAGCCGCTCCTTGTCCGAGCACAGGTCATACGACCAGGCGATGACATCATGAACCCCTTGATGGCGGGCCTCGACGCCGACCCGTGGCCAGTGCGGCCATCGCATTCGTTTGTCGGTGGCCGCTCCGTTCAATTCCGGAACGATCGTCGCCAACGGTTGGCGCAACAATCGCGCCGCGGCCAACCGGATGAACAGCGGATGTTTATCCAGATGACGACAGATCAGGTCGGCCATCGCCATTTGATCCTGGCCCGCTATCGGGTGACCGGCGAGTTCGGCGCGTTGTCGGAACAGGGCCACTGCCTGCTGTTGGGTCAGCGGCGGGACCGTCACGAGATGCTCGTCGACCCACCCGGTCGGCTGGCGGCTGGTCGCCAGGATCGACAATCCCGGCACCGCGGCCAACAACTCCGCGATCAATTGCCCGGCGGCGGGCAGGACATGCTCGCAGTTGTCCATGACCAGCACGGTCTGCAGGTTCCGCCCGCCCGCGTCGGTACTGGTCAACGCGTCGATCAGGGCATCCCACCCCGATTGGTCCGAGAAATCGAAGTCGGCGTCCACTACCGAGCGCGTCAGCTCGTCCTCGACGGCCGTCACATCGCAATCCCTGGCCAGCCGCGCCAGGCGCGCCCAATACACCGGCGTGCGTCTGGCCTTGCGGTATCGGCGCAGCGACTCGGTGGCGAGTCGTGTCTTCCCGATCCCACCCGAACCGATCAACGTCACCAACCGAGTCGAACCCAGCAGGAGGCTGGAGATCTTGTCCAACTCCTGATCACGCCCGACGAAACGATCCGTGACCGTCGATCGATCTCCAAGACGCTCACGACCCGTCACCGCCGACATACGCACCGAGCCTACTCGTTCCGACACGCCGTCACCGAACACCGAGTTGGGCTGCGCGGATCGGGCGATCGACGGTCGGCGGAAGGCCGGCACGCCGAGCAGGCGCTGTGTGCGCCATGCCGATGTCGGCCAGGGCGCCGTTCGCATCGATACCACCGGACCCGCGAAATTTCCCGCATCGTGGGGGTGGAAGCCTCACCGCGCGCGGGAAGGTTCCCGTGCGGTCGCCGCAGTGCGGGTGCCGATCCCGCGCGGTGCCTGTTGCGGCCTCATCGGGTGAGCACCCATCGGCCACGGTGTCCGCCGGATCGGAAAGCGCGGTAGGCGTCCGCAGCTTCGGCCAGCGGCACTGTGCCGGCTCGACGCGGCTCCAGGACGCCCTGTGCGGTCAGGTTGAGCATGTCTTGTAAAAGGTCGCCGTCGGGGACCACTACCGCCGAGGCGACAGTAATGCCACGCTCTGACTCGGGTTCGAGGCCGGGGAAGACTCCGACGTAGGCCCCGTGGTCACGGACCGGCCGCAACGCCGCCTTCTGCAACAGGGCGGTGTCCAGTACCGCGTCGAAGCCGGTCGCCCGGTCGAGGGATGTGATCGATTCCGCGGCTCCGGCCCTGGTCAGGAAGCTGCTGTCCGTGACGCGCGCGAGCCCGGTGACGCTCCATCCGGCGTGGGCTCCGAGAGCCACCGCGTAACCACCGACGCCGCCCGCCGCTCCGGTGACCAGCAGCCGCCGGCCCTGGGCCGGACCGAGCAGGGCGAGAAGTTGCGCGGCGGTCAGTGCGTTGAGTGGAACGGTTGCCGCGTCAAGTAGCTCGACCCCGTCCGGGACCGGCGCCGCGTCGCCGGCCGGGACGATCACGTACTCGGCGGCCGTTCCCGCGGCGGCGTGCGGAGCGTGTGGGAAATGGAGTGCCGCGACCGGCGTGCCGATGGGGATGTCGTGGACGCCAGGTCCCACCTCATCGACGACGCCGGCTACGTCCAGCCCCAGACCGGAGCGGGGCACGCGTCCGCCTGCCCGGCGGCGCGCGCAGTGTCGATGATGTGCAGATCGGCCGCATTGACCGAGGCAGCGATCATCCTGAGCCGGATCTGCCCCGCCGCGGGCGGTGGATCGGGCAGGTCCACCAGTTCCACCTCATCGTCCGAACCCGGGCGAGCGGTCATTATCGCGCGCATGTCAGTACCTCTCTCGTGTGGTGGTTCAGCTGTGTACCCGGCCTGCGGGCGACTCGTCAGCGTTGGTTGATGCGCTGGAAGTGCTTGTGCGGCAGCGGATTTCCGTGTCGTTCGAGCCAGGGTGTGTCGAAGTCGAGCAGACCTGGGTGGAGTGTTCGCAGTGCCGGGATGTTTGCCTGCCGGTCGCACAACGACGTCGCACCGCTCTTGCCGCTAGTCGGAGCCGGTAGAGCCACATCATGTCCGGTCGGCCGGGCGATCGGACATGATGTGGTGCGGCGTCAGTTCGTCGCCGGCCAGTCCAGCGCCCGACCGGGGAACAGGTCGGGGCGGCGAAGGGCAGGGCAGGTGTCGGATGGTGGGGCCGCCCTGCTGTCCAGTCGCTCCCGGCGCGAGGACTGTCCGATCGGCTGTGGTCATGTGTGCTCCTCGGGTATTGGCGGAGCACTGCTCCGTATCTGCTCGAACCATACGGAGCACTGCTCCGACAGTCGAGCGGAGGAGACGAGTGTCCGACCGGGGTCGCCACTTTTCGCGAGAACGAGAAAAGGCCCCGCGCCGGTCGTGTGAACCCGAGCCGGCGCAGGGCCCTCGTGCGCGAGTCAGTGGCGCGCCACGGCGGTATCGGCGGACATCCGAGCGAGTTCGGCTGCTACGCGCGCTGGATGCGTCAGGTGGGGATAGTGTCCCGCGTCCTCGATCGAGATCGGATCGGTCGGCGTCGTGACGGCGAGCGGATCGGCGGAGCCGACGACTATTCGCACCGGCGTCTCGATCCGGTGGAGTAGCGCACGCAGTTCTTCGCGCCGGGGCGGTTCGCTCGCGCGCCGCAGTGCGGCGACGGTGCGTGCGGCAACCCCTGGCCTACCCAGGTTCGCCGCTGCGCTCGCAACGGCCGCGCTCGGTGGTACACCGAGCTGTTCGGCCAAGGTCGTGGCCGACATCCGACGCAGCGCCACCGCCGCCAGTGGTGAGCGCAGCAACAGGCCGGACCGTGGCTGTAGGAACGCAGGTGCGATCAGGACGACTCCGGAGACCCGCTCCGGGTGCGCGGCCGCGTACCGCAGTACGGGTCCGCAGCCGAGCGAATGCCCCACCAGCACAGGGCGGGTGCGCACCGAGGCGAGCAATTCCGGCAGCACCGCGTCGATTTCGCCGGGCGCCGACCGTCCGAGCCCCGGCAGATCGACGACCAGGCTCGGGGCGTCGAGTTCGGCACGGACCGCGTGCCAGGACTCGCCGTCCAGCGGCAGTCCGTGCACCAGCACGTAAACCGGCTGTTCGCGTTCGCCGGAAACCCAGACGCCGTCGATGAATCCACCGGTCGGATCGCCCTCGACCGCGCCGAACCGGCTGGAGACGAGATGATCCGCCCATGCGCGCACCGTCGCCTCGGTGGGTGGCATGGTGAGCCCGGCCCGGCGCGCGACCTCGTCCGCGGCGGAGGTGTCGTAGCGGTCGTCGGCGATGAACGTCAGCGCTTCCGGATCGGCGCCGGTGAGCGCACGCGGGAGCTTCGCCACGATGCCGACCGGAATCGACAGCCATGGCGCACGGACGCGCAGATGGTCGGCGAGCAAGCGAATCAGGTCCGGCAGCACGGGAGTTCGGGTGTCGAGGATGGTGTAGGACCGGCCCGCGGTGTCCGGCAGGGTGGGCAGGCTGATCAGGAAGTCGGTGAAGTACGCCGAATCGACGATCGGCACGAAGGTGTCTCGGCCGCCGGGAATCGCCGCGAGCCTGCCGCGCCACAGGTCCGCCACCATGTTCGCCAGCCCGACGTACTGACCGGGCCCGATCACACTGCTCGGGTTCGCGATGGTCAGCGCGATACCGAGGTCGGCCGCATGGTGCCGCAGCAGCGGATCCGATTCGAATTTGGATGCGCCGTAGGCGCCGTTCTCGTAGTGCTGTTCGTCGGATTCCGCAACGGTGATCCGGTATCCGGTGATGTGCACGACGCGGCGAAGATCGGGCTGCGCGGCGGCCCAGTCCAGGACGCGCAGCGCTCCGGTGACATTGACCGCGTAGGCGTCCTCGCGCGCGAGTCCGAAGGCGAATCGGGCCGCGCAGTTGTACACGTCGCGAATTCCGGACGGCGCGAACCCGGCGGGCAGACCGAGGCCGGGTGCGGCGACGTCGCAGGCCACTACCTCCAGCCGGTCCAGGTCCACACCACGTTCGCGCAACCAATCGGTAAGCCGTTCTTCGCTGCCGGCCCGCAGCGCCGCGATGACGGAATGTCCCTGTTCGAGCAGGCGGGCGACCGCGGCTCGGCCGAGGAACCCGGCGGCGCCGAACACGATGCTGTCGGACATGAGTTTCTCCTTGCTAGACCGGTCTACATATTTTATGACCGAGCGAAAGTGATTGGGGTGTAGCACTATTCGGACTTCAGAGTAGGGCGCGGATCGTGCGTGCGACTCGCTCCAGCGGCTCGCGGCTGCGTTGTGCGCGGGCCAGCAGCAGCGCGCCCTCGACCATGGCGAGCAGCGTGGCGGCCAGATCATCGGCGTCGGCGCGGCCGTCGGCGCGCAGTCGGATCCGTAGCGCTTGCTCCCATGCCGCGTAGGCGGCGGCACACTCGGCTTGGATCGGGTCGTTGGCGGCTGCCACGTCGAGGGCGACCGTGGCGACCGGGCATCCCTGCTGCCAGCCGGACGCCTCGAGGCGGTCGCCGAACAGGGTGAGCAGCGCGGTCGCCGCGGCGGCGGTATCGCCGGGCCGGATCGCGTCGATCAGCGCTGCGATTTCTTTGCCCGACAAGGTGATCGCCTCCGCGACGAGTTCGTCCTTGCCGCCGGGGAAATGGAAGTAGAGCGAGCCGCGCGGTGCGCCGCTCGTCGCCAGAATCTGGTTGAGACCTACCCCGTAATAGCCGTGCCGCTCGACCAATCGGCGCGTCGCGTCGACCAGTTTGCCGCGTGTCTCGGTTCCCTTGGCGCCCATGCTCCAAAGATAGACCGGTCTTCATATTTTTGCCACCGATCCTACTGACGACAGCCGCCCACCAGGTGGGAGAAGGAGTCGAAATCGCGCGCACTAAGCTGATCGACGGTAAGTGTCGACCCCATTCCCTCAGGAGTACCCCACCGTGAGCCAAGCAGGCCGTCCTGTAGTTCTGATCGCCGACAAGCTCGCCCAGTCGACCGTCGACGCGCTCGGTGACGGTGTCGAGGTTCGGTGGGTCGACGGCCCCGACCGTCCGGCCCTGCTCGCCGCGGTGCCGGAAGCCGACGCGCTGCTCGTGCGCTCGGCGACCACGGTCGACGCAGAGGTCCTGGAGGCCGGGAAGAACCTGAAGATCGTCGCCCGAGCGGGTGTCGGCCTGGACAACGTCGATGTCCCCGCCGCCACCGAACGGGGCGTGATGGTCGTCAACGCTCCCACCTCGAACATCCACACCGCCGCCGAGCACGCGGTGACCCTGCTGCTGTCGGCCGCGCGTCAGATTCCCGCCGCGGACGCCACCCTGCGCGAGCACACCTGGCAGCGCAGCAAGTTCAACGGTGTCGAAATCTTCGACAAGACCGTCGGCGTGGTCGGCCTCGGCCGCATCGGCCAACTGTTCGCCGCGCGTCTCGCGGCCTTCGAGACCAAGATCGTCGCCTACGACCCGTATGTGTCGCCCGCGCGCGCCGCGCAACTCGGCATCGAGTTGCTGACCCTCGACGAGCTGCTCGAACGCGCCGACCTGATCTCGATCCACCTGCCGAAGACCCCGGAGACCAAGGGCATCATCGGCAAGGAGGCGATCGCCAAGACCAAGCCGGGTGTGATCATCGTCAACGCCGCCCGCGGTGGCCTGGTCGACGAGGACGCGCTGGCCGAGGCGATCAAGTCCGGCCATGTACGCGCCGCCGGCCTGGACGTGTTCGAGACCGAGCCGTGCACCGACAGCCCGCTGTTCGGCCTGCCGCAGGTCGTCGTGACCCCGCATCTGGGTGCCTCCACCGCCGAGGCGCAGGACCGCGCGGGCACCGACGTCGCGAAGTCGGTGCTGCTGGCGTTGGCCGGTGAATTCGTGCCCGGCGCGGTGAACGTCACCGGTGGCGCCGTCGGCGAAGAGGTCGCGCCGTGGCTGGACATCGTGCGTAAGCAAGGCGCCCTGCTCGGGGCGCTGTCGAGCGAGTTGCCGGTCAGTGTCGAGGTCCAGGTGCGCGGCGAACTGGCCGCGCAGGACGTCGCCGTACTGGAGCTCTCGGCGTTGCGTGGGGTGTTCTCGGCGCTGGTCGAGGACCAGGTCACCTTCGTCAACGCGCCCGCCCTGGCGAAGGATCGCGGTATCACCGCCGAGGTCACCACCATGTCGGAGAGCCCGAGCCACCGCAGCGTCGTCGACCTGCGCGCCGTGTTCGGCGACGGCCGGACCCTGAACGTCGCGGGCACGCTGACCGAGCCGCAGCAGGTGGAGAAGATCGTCAACATCAACGGCCGCAACTACGATATGCGTGCCGAGGGTCTGAACCTGGCCGTCCTGAACTACGCGGACCAGCCGGGCGCGTTGGGCAAGATCGGCACGAAACTCGGCGAGGCGGGGGTGGACATCCTCGCCGCGCAACTGACCCAGGATGTCGACAAAGAAGGCGCGACAGTGGTGCTGCGGGTCAACCGCGAGGTGCCGGCCGATGTGCAGACCGCGATCGCCGAATCGGTCGGTGCTGCCAAGATCGTCCTGGTCGATCTGTTCTGACCGGGTCGGGGTGGTCATGCCCCGACATCCGGATCGACGCCGCGCACGGAGCAACTCGTGCGCGGCGTCTGTCTGCCGAACCGGATCGCCGTGCGGCGCCGGTTCGGGTGGGCGTTCGCGGTAGGTTCGCCGCAGCGCCCGGTTGCTCGACGACCCGGCCGGACCAAGTACCGTGACGGTGCAGCGGTCACCCGGCCGGACAGTCGGTGCTTCACCCCGACGGTCACACCCGTACCGCACGATGTGACGGCCGCGGTCGGCAAAATCGAACGGAGCATTGTTGTCATGAAGCTTGCTGTCATCCCGGGCGACGGAATCGGGCCCGAGGTCATCGCCGAGGCGCTCAAGGTACTCGACGTGGTCGTCCCCGGCGTCCAGACGACCGAGTACGACCTCGGCGCGCGTCGTTACCACGCGACCGGCGAGATCCTCCCGGACTCGGTGCTACCGGAATTGCGGCAGCACGATGCGATTCTGCTCGGCGCGATCGGTGATCCGTCGGTGCCCAGTGGCGTGCTGGAGCGCGGGCTGTTGCTGCGCACCCGATTCGCCCTGGATCACCACGTGAACCTGCGTCCATCCAAGCTTTTCCCCGGTGTGGTCAGCCCACTGGCCGGCAACCCCGACATCGATTTCGTGGTGGTGCGAGAGGGCACCGAGGGCCCCTACACCGGCACCGGCGGCGCGATCCGGGTCGACACCCCGCACGAGGTGGCGACCGAGGTCAGCACCAACACCCGCTTCGGGATCGAGCGCGTGGTGCGCTATGCCTTCGCCAAAGCACAGGCCCGCCGCAAGCACCTCACACTGGTGCACAAGAACAACGTGCTCACCTTCGCCGGTTCGCTCTGGCAGCGCACCGTGAACGAGGTCGCGCCCGAGTTCCCCGATGTCGCAACGGCATACCAGCACGTCGATGCCGCGACCATCCACCTGGTGAACGACCCGGGCCGCTTCGACGTGATCGTCACCGACAACTTGTTCGGTGACATCATCACCGACCTGGCCGCTGCCGTGAGCGGCGGCATCGGCTTGGCCGCCAGCGGCAACATCGACGCCTCCGGCACGAATCCGAGCATGTTCGAGCCGGTGCACGGCAGCGCCCCCGATATCGCCGGGCAGGCCAAGGCCGATCCGACCGCGGCGATCCTGTCGGTCTCGCTGCTGCTCAACCACCTCGGTGACACCGAGGCCGCGGCGCGCATCGAGTCGGCCGTCGCCAAGGACCTCGAGTCTCGCTCCGATACCGCCTCGACCACGGAGATCGGCGACCGAATCGCCGCCACCGTCTGACCGGGGGGAACGTCCCGCGCCGACATCGGATCGGGACTTTGCGCTGAGCGACTCGCGGGCGGCCCGGAACCCGCCCGCGTCGCGGAGCCGGTGCAGCGCACGCGGCGCTGGTCGATCGGCGTGAATCCGGTAGCGGCGAAGCTCAATCGCTGTCGCGTGGTACCAGGGGTACCGCTGCTGCTGCGATGCTGGCGGCGAGTAGGAAAGCAGCAGGAAAGCCGCTGGCGGTGATCAGCCCGCCGAGTGCCGGGGGTAGGGCGGCCATGGCCAGGTTCTGGCCGGTGTTCTGGATGCCGAGGCCCCGGCCGCTCCAGTATGGGCCCGCTATCTCGGCCACCGCAGTGAACGCCAACCCGTTGTCGGAGACGGTGATCACGGAGGCGGCGATCAGCAGCGGGATGGCGGCCCACCACCAGTGGGTCCACGCGGTGCTGCCCAGGGCGGTCATCGAGAGCACGGCGGCGATGGCGACGGTGCGCAGCGGGCCCATCCGGCTGCCGACGCGATCCGACCACGCCCCCGCGCCGATACGGCCCAGCGCGCCGAGGAGTTGCGTGGCGGTCACCAGCCCGCCCGCGGCGGCCAGCGACCAGCCGATGTCGCGGTGCAGCCACAGCAGCGCGAACGTCCACACGGTGCCCTGCGGGACGACCAGCAGCACCGAGACCAGATGGATTCGCCACAACGTGGCGTCCTTGCGATAAGGGTTGACTCGCAGCGCCGGATCGGCGGTGGACGCCTCCGGCCGCGGCGGATCGACGATGCCGATCCGACATCCGACGGCGGCCACGCCCGCCATGATCGCGGGCACCAGAATGGCAGCGGGCACACCATAGGTCGCTGCGACGCCGGGTATCGCCAGCGCGCCGATGCCTACCCCCAGCGGCTGTGCGGTCTGCCGGATTCCCATGGCCAACCCGCGCCGATGCGGCGGGAACCAGCCGACGATCACCCGGCCGCTTGCGCCGTTGGTACTGGCTGCCCCGATGCCGCCGAGGAACAGCAGTGCGCCCAAGGCGATGTCGTCGGTCGTGACCGCGGCCGCGCAGCCGGCCACCAGCATCAGCAGCGGCCCACCGACCAGCACCTTGCGTTCGCCGATTCGGTCGACCAGGTATCCCCACGCAATCAGCGTGCACACCATCCCGACGGTCGGCATGGCCACCAGCAGGCCCGCGGTGGCCAACGGGAGACCGCGATCGGTCAGCGCGGGCAGCAGGAACGCCACGCCGTGGATGAAGACCGCGCTGGACGCTTGCGCGAAGACCCCGAGGCCGAGCATGGACCACCGTCGAACCTCGCGCAGCTGTGTCACGGTAGTCACTGGATCGACCTCTGTCTCAATATCTGGGAATGCATTCCCACTTTGTGAACAAGCGTGCTTACCGTACACCCGAGATCGAACGGATTCGGCTCAACGAAGCTGTTGAATTGCGCACAGCAGGTGGGGGCACGGGCGGTTCGGGCGCGATTGCATACCACTCGGTCGGGCGCGTTCGAGCAGGTGGCGATGGGTCGATAGACTGCCGAGCATGCGTCTAGGTCGAGTTGCCAGTCCCGAAGGAGTCGCCTTCGTCAGTATCGAAGGCGAAGCAGGGAACGGAAGTAGTGCGGGATCGGAAATCGCCAAGGAGATCGCGGAACACCCGTTCGGCACGCCGACGTTCACCGGACGGAGCTGGCCGCTGGCCGACGTGCGGCTGCTTGCGCCGATCCTGGCGAGCAAGGTGGTCTGCATCGGCAAGAACTACGCCGCGCACGCGGCCGAGATGGGCGGTCCAGCGCCTGCCGACCCGGTGATCTTCCTCAAGCCGAATACTTCGATCATCGGGCCTAACGCCCCGATCACCCTGCCGCCCAGCTCCGCTCAGGTCGACTACGAGGGGGAGCTGGCCGTGGTCATCGGCCGCCCGTGCAAAGACGTTCCTGCCGCCCGTGCGCTGGATGTCGTGCTCGGTTACACCGTCGCCAATGACGTGACCGCGCGCGACCAACAGCGCCACGACGGTCAGTGGACCAGAGGTAAGGGCTACGACACATTTTGTCCGCTCGGCCCATGGATCGAAACCTCCTTGGATCCTTCGGATCTGGAGATCGTCACCGAACTCGACGGCGAGGTCCGGCAACGTAGCCGTACTTCGCTTCTGCTGCACGATATTCCGAAGCTCATCGAGTGGATCACCACCGTGATGACCCTGCTGCCGGGCGATGTCATCCTCACCGGCACCCCGGAGGGCGTCGGCCCGATGCAGAACGGGCAGCAGGTGTCGGTTTCCATCGAGGGCATCGGAACTCTCACCAATCCCGTTGCCGCCAAACGCTGATCGAAAGAGAGCCATGACTGAAGTACGGGTCCGATTCTGCCCGTCACCGACCGGAACGCCGCACGTGGGCCTGGTCCGGACGGCGTTGTTCAACTGGGCGTTCGCCCGCCATCACGGCGGAACATTCGTCTTCCGTATCGAGGACACCGATGCTGCCCGCGATTCCGAGGAGTCCTACCGGGCGATCGTCGACGCGCTGCGCTGGCTCGGCCTGACCTGGGACGAGGGGCCGGAGGTCGGCGGCCCGTATGCACCGTATCGTCAGTCGCTGCGCAAAGATCTGCATCTGGACGTCGTCCGACGTCTGCTGGCGGCGGGGGAAGCCTACGAATCGTTCGCTACGCCCGAGGAAGTCGAGGCGCGCCATCGTGCCGCCGGGCGCGATCCGAAGCTCGGTTACGACAACTACGACCGCGACCTGACCGCCGAGCAGGTCCAGGCGTACCGAGATGCGGGCCGCCCAGCGGTGATTCGGCTCCGGATGCCCGACGAGGACCTGTCCTGGCACGACCTCGTGCGCGGCGAGACCACGTTCAAGGCGGGCAGCATGCCGGACTTCGCGCTCACCCGCGGCACCGGTGATCCGCTGTATACGCTGGTCAATCCGCTCGACGACGCGCTGATGCGGATTACCCACGTATTGCGCGGCGAGGATCTGCTCTCCTCCACCCCGCGCCAGATCGCGCTTTATGCCGCGTTGCGCAGGATCGGGGTCACCGACTTCACCCCGGAGTTCGGCCATCTGCCGTTCGTCATGGGGCAGGGCAACAAGAAGTTGTCCAAGCGTGATCCAGAGTCGAATCTGTTCGCTCACCGCGACCGCGGATTCATCCCTGAGGGTTTGCTGAATTATCTCGCACTTCTCGGCTGGAGCATCGCGGATGATCGCGACGTGTTCACGATGGCGGATATGGTCGCCGCTTTCGATATATCGAAAGTAAATTCGAATCCGGCTCGTTTCGATCAGAAGAAGGCAGACGCGATCAATGCCGAGCACATCCGGTTGCTGGAGCCGGGTGATTTCGCGGGGCGACTGCGGGAGTACCTCACCGAACACGGTCACATCGGCGCGGAAATCGACGAGAAGGTATTCGCCGCGGCGGCCGAACTCGTGCAGACCAGGATTGTTGTTCTGTCGGATGCCTGGGAGTTGTTGCGTTTCTTGTTCGCGCCCGCGGATCAGTTTGCTATCGACCCCGCCGCGGGTGCCAAGAATCTGGGCGCCGACGCCACGCCGATAGTGCAGGCCGCTATTGCGGCAGTGGACCCGCTGTCGGAGTGGACGACACCAGCCCTCGAAGAGGCGCTGAAAACGGCACTCATCGATGATTTGGGGCTCAAACCGCGTAAGGCCTTCGCGCCGGTGCGGGTCGCGGTGACCGGGTCGCACATCAGCCCGCCGCTGTACGAGTCGATGGAACTGCTCGGCCGGGAGGTCACCCTGGACCGGTTGCGTGCCGCACTGGCCTGGACTCCGGCGGGCTGAGCGCGCGGATCCAGCCGAAAACATGGCTTTGACCAGTCGATTTGTAGTTAACCGGTAGCCATTTGGTACTCTTCTTCTCGGCCCGGAACACGGTATCGAGTCATCCAGACGCGAGGCCGAACGACCTGGTCATTGGGGTATGGTGTAATTGGCAACACAGCTGATTCTGGTTCAGCCATTCTAGGTTCGAGTCCTGGTACCCCAGCGGAGTGTGTTGTTCGACTTCGGTTCATGGCCGAAATCAATACAGCAACCGGCGATTTGGTCGCCGGGCTTCGGCCGGTTAAGCTTGCCGAGCCTCCTGATCGAAAGATCACCACGGCGCTGCTCGCGAAAGCGAGAAGCAGTCCTGGCCCCGTCGTCTAGCGGCCTAGGACGCCGCCCTCTCAAGGCGGTAGCGCGGGTTCGAATCCCGTCGGGGCTACGCGAATGAAAGGTCCATGCTCATCCAGAGCATGGACCTTTCTTGTGTGTCGTAGTCATGTTCCGGGGTGGCGCAACCCTCACGACCCGCCCGGCAATGTACCTGGTCAGGCGATGTATCGAGTCGTTCCGGCGGAATGGTCCGGCTGAGCAAGAGGGTGCGGGCCGAGTTGTCGGGGCGCATGGTCGGCCCGGAACGCTCAGCGGAGTGCCGGCCGCGTCGAACGGGTCTGCGGTGGCCGAGCCGGCCGGTGACGTCTGCCGGGCTGCCTGTGAGTTCGTCCCGCGAGCCAGTGGCCGGGTGCCGTCGATCACGGTCGATTCGGCTGGTCGTGGCGTCGCGCTGTCGATCTCGGGCGTGGTCTTTACCCGGCCGGCTACCGCCGGTGTGACGCATAACGAAAAGCCCCCCAGCTATCGGCTGGAGGGCCTTGGTCGTCTCGCGGACTATCCGCTCTTGCGACGGAACTCCCGTTTGTGGTTGGCCGCGTTGTGCGTCCCCGCGGCTTTGGACCGGCCGTCGAGGTGGTCGGCCGCGCGGGCGTGCTGCTGGTTCTTACGTTCCAGCGCCTCGCGGAACTTGCGCTTCACCTCGTCGGCGCCGCCGTTGGGACTATCCGAATCCGCCATCGCCTGCTCCTCGTCCTCGCGGCCGTGCGCCCGTGCCCGCAGGCGGCGGTGCCCCAGCCGATTCGTGTCGAACGCCTCGACGCTATCGCGTGCGAGGCGGTTGTGTCAGTGGGATTTCGGGTACCACACGGCACCCGCTGCGTGCTCGGGTCAATCGAGCCACTGCGCGGTGGTCCCGCCGAGTGGCAGTTGCGGAAGGCCGAGTTTACGGTGATCCCAACTGCGCACGCGTTCGGGGGCGACCCGGATGGCGACCCGCTTGTGCAGCATCGACTCCACCATCGGACGCACCTCCTCGCGGTAAGGTCCGGTGTAGCGCTCCCAGACGCTGACACCGACCGCGAAGAGTTTGTCGGCGTCGTCGATGATCTCGGCACGTCCCTCGATCGACACGCCGCGCAGTTGGTCGTAGGTCTGGCCCGCTTCGACCATGCAGGTGACCCGCGCATCGCGGCGCAGATTCACCGCCTTCTGCGACTTGAGCTTGGTCTCGAACCAGATCTCGCCGTCGATGAGCGCGTACCACATGGCGGTCAGGTGCGGCGTGCCCTTCGGGCCGATGGTCGCGAGCGTCGCTATTCGACTGTGCTCCAGGAACGCGGTGATCTCGGTGTCGGACATCACGATCTGTGCCCGTTGGTTGACTCCCATCGGCCAACTGTAGTGAGTCGGAACTGCAACGGGTTACAGGCGCTTGTGTAAGGCCTCGGCCGCCGCGACCAGGTCGGCGGCCCAGCGGGCGCCCGGTCTGCGGCCCATCCGGTCGATCGGGCCGGATACCGACACCGCGGCGACCACGGTGTTCGCGGCATCGCGCACCGGCGCGGAGACGCTGGCCACGCCTGCTGCGCGCTCGGCCGCGCTCTGTGCCCAGCCGCGCTTGCGAACCTCGGCGAGTGCGCGCTCGCCGAATGCCGCATCGGACAAAATGGCGCGCTGTAGCTCCGGGTCGGCCCAGGCGAGCAGGACTTTGGCCGCCGATCCCGCGGTGAGTGGAAGGCGTGCCCCGATCGGGACGGAATCGCGCAGGCCGACCGGCGGTTCCAGCGCGGCGACGCAGACCCGGGCGTCGCCGTCGCGGCAGTAGAGCTGGACGCTCTCGCCGGTGATCTCGCGCAGCCGGGGCAGAATGGCCGACGCGGCATCCAGAAGCGGGTCGTTCGCGCCGGTCGCGAGCTCGGCGAGGGCCGGACCGGGCCGCCACATCCCGTTGCTGTCGCGGGCGAGCAGGCGGTGCACCTCGAGGCCGACGGCAAGACGGTGTGCGGTGGCGCGGGGCAGGCCGGTACGCGTGCACAGCTCGGTGAGACCGCAGGGATGCTCGGCGACGGCGTAGAGGACCGCCACTGCTTTGTCGAGGACGCCGATGCCGCTATGCTGTCTCATAGAACGATATTAGCGTCTCGGATACTGAGATACTCATCGGCGAAACATCTCGGCGATACTCATCGGCGAAACATCTCGGCGAAAGTCATGGCGAAAACCGCCGGCAACGCCCTACTTCGCGGATTCCGGTCTCCAGTGATCCGAACAGCGCAGCCAACCCGACTCCGGCAACCGCCACCGCTCGGATCGCGGAACGGCTGCTCCATCCGAAAGGTGATCCACAATGGCCGAACCGCGCACGCTGGCCGAGAAAGTATGGGAACAGCATGTCGTCGCTCGCGGTGCAGGTGAGGGCGCCGCGCGCGAACCCGACCTGATCTACATCGACCTGCACCTCGTGCATGAGGTGACCAGTCCGCAGGCGTTCGACGGACTGCGCGCCGCGGGCCGGGCGGTGCGACGGCCGGATCTCACCATCGCGACCGAGGACCACAATGTCCCCACCATCGACATCGACAAGCCGATCGCCGACCCGATCTCGCGTACCCAGGTGGAGACGCTGCGGCGCAACTGCGCGGAATTCGGTGTGCGGCTGCATCCGATGGGTGACCTCGACCAGGGCATTGTGCACGTGGTCGGCCCCCAGCTCGGGCTGACCCAGCCGGGGACGACGGTGGTGTGCGGCGACAGCCACACCTCGACACACGGTGCATTCGGTGCGCTGGCGATGGGCATCGGCACCTCCGAGGTCGAGCATGTGCTTGCCACCCAGACGCTCTCGCTGCGCCCATTCAAGACGATGGCCATCACCGTGGACGGCGATCTTCCCGAGGGCGTGACGAGCAAAGACCTGATTCTGGCGGTGATCGCGAAGATCGGCACCGGCGGCGGCCAGGGATACGTGCTCGAGTACCGGGGCGAGGCCATCCGTGCCATGTCGATGGAGGCCCGAATGACCATCTGCAACATGTCCATCGAGGCGGGTGCGCGGGCGGGCATGATCGCGCCGGACGAGACGACCTACGAATTCCTCAAAGGACGGCCGCACGCGCCGCAGGGGGACGACTGGGACGCGGCCGTAGCCGCCTGGGAGGCGCTCGGGACCGACGAGGATGCGGTTTTCGACGCCGAGGTACATATCGACGCCACCGAGCTGACCCCGTTCGTGACCTGGGGCACCAACCCGGGACAGGGCGCCCCGCTCGGCGATGCGGTGCCCGACCCCGCCCGGATCGTCGACGAGGTCGCCCGTGAATCCGCAGAGAAGGCTCTGCGATACATGGATTTGGAGCCGGGTACTCCGCTTCGGGAAGTACCGATCGACACCGTATTCGTCGGTTCCTGCACGAACGGGCGCATTGAGGATTTGCGCGCGGTGGCCGGGATTTTGAAGGGGCGTCATGTCGCCGACGGAGTCCGAATGCTGGTTGTACCGGGCTCGATGCGGGTTCGCGCACAGGCGGAAAAAGAAGGACTTGGCGAGATTTTCACGGCAGCGGGCGCGGAATGGCGGCAGGCGGGGTGTTCAATGTGCCTGGGAATGAATCCGGACCAGCTCGCACCGGGCCAGCGTTGCGCTTCCACTTCGAACCGCAACTTCGAGGGGAGACAGGGAAAAGGTGGCCGTACGCACCTTGTTTCTCCCCTGGTAGCGGCCGCGACGGCGGTTCGCGGAACTCTCTCCTCGCCTGCGGATCTGAACTGATCCGCCCCGAGACGCCTCATCGAACCCAGGAGATTCGTTATGGAAGCCTTCACTACGCACAAGGGCATCGGGGTGCCGCTGCGCCGCTCCAATGTCGATACCGATCAGATCATCCCCGCCGTCTACCTGAAGCGGGTGACCCGTACGGGATTCGAGGACGGGTTGTTCGCTGCATGGCGAACGGATCAGGACTTCATTCTGAACGTCGAGCCTTACAACAGGGGTAGTGTTCTGGTAGCCGGTCCGGATTTCGGTACTGGATCCTCACGTGAGCACGCCGTGTGGGCGCTGTCGGACTACGGCTTTCGAGTGGTCATCTCGTCCCGGTTCGCCGACATCTTCCGGGGCAATGCGGGCAAGGGTGGTCTGTTGGCCGCTCAGATGTCACAGAACGATGTCGAAATGCTCTGGAAGTTGCTCGAGGAACAGCCGGGCCTGGAATTGGTTGTGGATCTCCGGGCGCGCACGGTGACGGCTGGAACCGTCGTGTTGCCGTTCGATATTGATGACTACACCCGGTGGCGTCTTCTCGAAGGATTGGACGACATCGGCCTCACTCTGCGCCGGAGCGACACCATCGCCGAGTTCGAAAGTGCAAGGCCAGCTTGGAAACCCAGGACCTTGCCCTCGCATATTTCGCAGACGTAATCACCCCGACGCGTTAGCTGTGCGACCTGAGCGATGGTAGCTGGACGTGTGCTAAACCACATGAATTTTGGCGTGGCACATAGACTCTTGCCCAAAGTGGGTTTAACGTGGTACCTAGTCGGTCCGACGACGGGCCATTAGTCTGCGGAGGATTCAATGAACAAGGCGGAACTGATCGACGTTCTGACCGAAAAGTTGGGTACGGACAGGCGCACGGCCACCGCGGCAGTCGAGCATGTGGTCGACACCATCGTGCGTGCGGTGCACAAGGGTCAGAGCGTCACCATCACCGGATTCGGTGTGTTCGAACAGCGTAAGCGTGCGGCTCGAGTCGCAAGGAACCCGCGTACCGGTGAAACCGTCAAGGTGAAGCCCACTTCGGTGCCCGCATTCCGCCCCGGCGCGCAATTCAAGGCGGTCATCGCGGGTAAGCAGAAGCTGGCCGCGAGCGGCCCCGCTGTGAAGCGCGGCGTGAATGCGCCGGTGGCCGCGAAGAAGGCGGCAGCCAAGAAGACGGCGGCGAAGAAAGCAGCCGCCAAGAAGGCGACCGCGACCAAGGCCCCCGCCAAGACCACGGCCCGCAAGGCGGCCGCTAAGGCTCCGGCAAAGACCACCGCGCGCAAGACCACTGCGGCCAAGGCCGCCGCGAAGAAGGCACCCGCGAAGAAGGCAACGGCCGCCAAGAAGGCGCCGGCCAAGAAGACGGCCACCAAGGCCACGGCGGCCAAGAAGACCACCGCCGCCAAGAAGACTGTCGCCAAGAAGGCGCCCGCGAAGAAGACCGCCGCCAAGAAGGCTCCGGCTCGCCGCGCCCGCTGATAGCACGCCACCGTCGTATCGGCGCCGAATGGCAGGCCGGAAGGCCGCTTCATTCGCCTCACCGAATTAAAACGGCCCCGGGACACCCGGGGCCGTTTTCCAGTGTCACTCGAGCGACGGTCGGCGTCGTGGCGCGCTCTCGCGTGGCCCGGCCGAGTCCGAGTCCGAGGCCGAGGTATCGGGTTGGGAAACCGTCAGGATTTCACGACGCCGGCGGAGAGCGACCGATCCAGATGGTCGGCTGCCACCAATCGCCGCCCGACGAATGACAGCACCCACACACTGCCCTTGCGATTGCGCGCCGAGGGGAGCGCGATGCCGTCTCGGTGGGCCCACCAGCGCAGCAGGTCCGGAATCACCTTGCCTTGGCTGCAGACCACGCGAACGGCCTTGTCCGTCACCAGCGCTCGAAGGCGCGCTCGGGCGGCGTCCGGGGCCTCGGCGTAACCGGGCTCGGAAAGTAGTGACTCCAGTGTGATTTCGGCGCCGAGCTTGTCGGCGAGCGGTGTCACCGTCTGTACGCAGCGCACCGGATCGGCCGAGAAGATCTCGGATGCCCCGAACGCCAGCAGATTCGGCACCAGAGCCCGCGCCTGCGCTTCGCCGTGCCGATCCAGCGGGCGCTGCTCATCCGGCCCGGTGAAGCGGTCTCTACGGCCCGCCTTCCCATGCCGCACGAGCAGCAGCGTGCTGGTGCGCGCGGGTAGCCGGGCGAACGCGCGCAGCACTTGCCGGTCCATCGGATAGGACAGCTGGTCCATCACCCGGTCCAGCGGGTGCCATGTGAGTTCGTCCACCTCGGAATTGGGGGCGAATTCGCCGCCGGCCACCTCGGCCGACCAGTAGTCGACCCGCTTCAGTTTGCGATGGCCGGGGATCGGATACGTGACGTGCCCGAGGTAGCGGCCGAGTCTGCACTGCAGCCCGGTCTCCTCGGCGACCTCACGGACCGCGGCGAGCACCGCGGTCTCCCCAGGATCCAGCTTGCCCTTGGGTAACGACCAGTCCTGATATTTCGGGCGGTGGACGATCGCGATCTCGATCGTTCCTTGCTGGGTAGTGCGCCAGACCACCGCGCCCGCGGCGTGGATATTGGCGGTGACGCGCGGATCCCGCAGCGGGTTCCCGCCCCTTTCGTGCTCGGTACTGCCGCTCACTGCTGTTCGGGCCTCCGTAGCCGCATGAGGTACTCCTGATGGTCTCGGATCTTGTCACCGTCGGCGGTCTGGTCCGGCCATGCCTGCCAGGTGCCGTCGGATTGGAGTACCCAGCACCGTGTGGTCGCAGACAGGGCGGAGTCGAAGACCGCGCCGAGCTGCTCGATCAGTCGGGGATCTTTCACCTGCGCCATGACCTCGACCCTGCGGTCCAGGTTGCGATGCATCATGTCGGCGCTGCCGATCCAGTACTCGTCTTGCGCCTGGAAGTGCACGATGCGCGAGTGCTCCAGGAACCGCCCCAGGATCGAGCGGACTTCGATGTTCTCGCTCATCTCCGGCACGCCGGGGCGCAGCCCGCAGATGCTGCGCACCACGATCTGCACCGGTACGCCCGCCTGCGAGGCGCGGTACAACGCGTCGATGATCTCCTCGTCGACGATCGCGTTGGCCTTCAATCGGATTCGGGCGTCATGCCCGTCCAGAGCGAGCTCGGTCTCGCGCTGGATCCGCTCGATGATGCCTGCGCGCACGCCGTGCGGGGCGACGAGGAGGTTGCGGTAGCTCTCTTTTCGCGAGTAACCGGTCAGCGAATTGAACAGGTCGGTCAGGTCGGCGCCGATTTCCGGTGCGGCGGTGAGCAATCCGACATCCTCGTACAGACGCGCGGTCTTCGGATTGTAGTTTCCGGTACCGATGTGGCAGTAGCGGCGGATGGTGGCGCCTTCGCGGCGCACCACCAGGCAGGTCTTGCAGTGGGTCTTGAGGCCGACGAGGCCGTAGACCACGTGCACGCCCGCCTGCTCCAGCGCGCGGGCCCACTTGATATTGGCCTGCTCGTCGAAGCGCGCCTTGATCTCGACCAGTGCGACGACTTGCTTGCCCGCCTCGGCGGCGTCGATCAGCGCGTTGACGATCGGGGAATCGCCGGAGGTGCGGTAGAGCGTCTGTTTGATCGCGAGCACCTGCGGGTCGGCGGCGGCCTGTTCGATGAAGCGCTGCACGCTGGTGGAGAACGAGTCGTAGGGGTGGTGCACGAGGACATCGCCCTCGCGCAGCGCCGCGAACACGTTGCGCGGCGTCTCGCGCTCGCCGAACGCGGGCGGCGTCGCGGGGACATACGGAGGGTTCTTCAGATTCGGCCGATCGACGCCGTAAACCTGCCACAGGCAGGACAGGTCGAGTAGGCCGGGTACCTGGATCACGTCACCGGGGTCTACGTCCAGCTCGCGCAGGAGCAGGTCGAGCATGTGCTCGGTCATGTCGTCGGAGACCTCGAGCCGCACCGGCGAGCCGAATCGGCGTCGGGCCAGTTCGCGCTCCAGCGCCTGCAGCAAGTCCTCGTCGCGGTCCTCGTCGACTTCGAAGTCGGCGTTGCGGGTGATCCGGAACGAATGGTGCTCCACCACGTCCATGCCGGGGAACAACAGATCGAGATGCGCTGCGATGAGTTCTTCCATCGGAAGGAAAGCCGCGATGGGTGAGCCGGATTCGGTGCGCCGTACGCGAACGAAGCGGTCCACGTTGTCGGGCACCTTGACGCGGGCGAAGTGCTCGCCGCCGGTGGCGGAATCCTTCACGGTCACGGCGAGGTTGAGGCTCAATCCGCTGATATACGGGAACGGGTGTGCCGGGTCCACCGCGAGCGGAGTGAGGACCGGGAAGACCTGATCCTGGAAGTGGCCCGACAGCCGTGCACGCTCGTCGTCGTCCAGGTCGGTCCAATCGATGATCGCGATGCCCTCGGCGGTCAGGGCGGGCAGCACGTCGTCGAGGAAAACGCGGGCATGGCGCACCGCGATCTCCTGGGTGCGCGCCGCGATCAGTTCCAGCTGTTCGCCGGGTGAGCGTCCGTCGGCCGAACGCACGAGCAGACCGGTCTCGGCGCGCCGTTTCAAACCCGCCACCCGCACCATGTAGAACTCGTCGAGATTCGACGCGAAGATGGCCAGGAACTTCGCCCGCTCCAGCAACGGAAGCGACGCGTCCTCGGCGAGGGCGAGTACCCGGGCGTTGAAATCCAGCCAGCTCAGTTCCCGATTGAGGTAGCGATCACGGGGCAACTGCTGCGCCGTCGAGTCGGCCGACAAGGGTGTCGCCGCCGGGGGAGGCGTGGGAAGCAACGGCTGCTGCTTGACAATTTCCGTATCGCTCACGGTAATGATCATCCCCTACTGCCGCGACCGTGTGCAGTTCGATTCCGCGATCGACAGGTACGCACGCCAGCGCGGCGATCTCCTAGCACACACGCCGAACGTGCTCGTGAACGCAACCTGGCCAGCCGATGTCGTGCAGTACGGCGCGGGTCGCGCTCCCCGCCCCGAGCGCGGCCGCGCGGTCCAGGTCGTCGGCGGTGTCGACGTCCAGACGCAGCCCCGGCCAATCACCCGTCAGATCGACCGCGCCCGCAGCGATATGGCTGCGGGCCGAGCCGGGGCCGAAGCGTGGATCGAGCGCGTCGAGCGGGTCTCGGACCAGCAGCGCGGCGGTGCCGCTGCCCGCGTGGTCGACGACGATCGACCGGCCGCGCGGGGCGGTGGCGAGCATGTCCGACAGTTCCTCCGCGCGCAGCGCGGGCAGGTCGGCCTGAAGGGCGAGCAACGCGATCGGGCCGTGCGTGCCGCGCAGTGCGGCGGCGGCGGCGGCCAAGGCGGTATTGAGGCCGTCGGTATCCGCGTCGCGCGGTTCCGGATGGACGTCGGCGCCCAGCGTTCGGGCCAGATCCGCGACCGCGGGATCGGGCGTGACCACCGTGACCGACATGACCTCGGGGACCGCGGCGGTGGCGGTGACGGTGTCGGCGAGCATCGCGAGCACCAGCCGCGCCCGATGCTCCGGGCGCAGCCGGTCGGCCAGTCGGCTCTTGGCCTGATCGAGGCTCTTGACCGCGATCACGGTATGCACGGCGTGCGGGCGCATGCAACCAATCCTTCCATGGCATATTGGGCTGATGACGAGGGCGGCGGTACTGGGCGCGGGATCGTGGGGCACGGCGTTCGCGAAGGTGTTGGCGGACGCGGGAACCGACGTCACGATCTGGGCTCGCCGACCCGAGGTGGCCGCGACGCTGGCCTCCGAACATCGCAATCCGGATTACCTGTCGGATATTCCACTGCCGCCGATCGCGGCCACCCATGACCCCGCGGTCGCGCTGGATGGCGCGGATATCGCGGTGCTCGCGGTGCCGTCGCAGTCCTTGCGCGAAAATCTCGCGGACTGGAAGCGCGTCATCGGGTCGGATACCACGCTGCTGAGTCTGGCGAAGGGGATCGAGACCGGAACGTTGCTGCGGATGAGCCAGGTGATCGCGGAGGTCACCGGCGCCGACCAGAGCCGGATCGCGGTGCTGTCCGGGCCGAACCTGGCGCGCGAGATCGCGGTGGGCCAGCCCGCCGCGACCGTGATCGCCTGCACCGACACCGATCGCGCGGTCGCGCTGCAGCACGCCAGCGCGACCGGATACTTTCGGCCGTACACCAACGCCGACGTCATCGGCTGCGAAATCGGCGGCGCGTGCAAAAACGTCGTCGCGCTCGCCTGCGGTATCGCCTCCGGAATGGGATTCGGCGACAACTCGATCGCCAGCCTGATCACCCGCGGCCTCGCCGAGATCATCCGGCTCGGCGTGGCGCTCGGCGCCGAGCCCGCGACGCTGGCCGGACTCGCCGGGGTCGGCGATCTGGTCGCGACCTGCACCTCGCCGCTGTCGCGCAACCGGTCCTTCGGTCATGTCCTCGGCGCGGGCGGGTCCATGGAGGCCGCGCAATCGGCGACCCACGGCCAGGTAGCGGAGGGGGTGAAGTCCTGCGCATCGGTTCGGGCGCTGGCCGAGCGGCACCAGGTGGAGATGCCGTTGACCACCGCGGTGCACCAGGTGTGTCACGAGGGCCTTTCCGTGCGCGAGGCCGTCGGCAACCTGCTCGGACGGCGGATCAAACCGGAGTGATTCGCACCGACCGCTGTCGACGTCGCCGGGATGGTCAGCAGCGGACTCTGGCACCGAAACGGGTACGGTTCGGGGCATGACGAACCGGATCAGGGTGGCTGTGGTGTTCGGCGGGCGCAGTAACGAGCACGCCGTGTCGTGCGTTTCGGCCGGCAGTGTGCTGCGGAGTCTCGATCCGACGAAGTACGAGGTGGTCCCGATCGGCATCACCCCGCAGGGCAGCTGGGTCCTGGACAGCTCCGACGTGGCCGGGCTCGGCATCCACGACCGTGCCCTGCCCTCGGTGGACGCGGGCGGGACCGTGCTGATGCTGGCCGCCGACCCGAGCCGCTCGGGGGCGTTGATCGCGCTCGACGATCCCGGCGCCGCACTGGGCACCGTCGATGTGGTCTTCCCGATCCTGCACGGGCCGTTCGGCGAAGACGGGACGCTGCAGGGGATGCTCGAGCTCGCCGGGGTCCCGTATGTCGGACCCGGCGTGCTGGCCAGCGCGGCGGGCATGGACAAGGAGTTCACCAAGAAGTTGCTCGCGGCCGAAGAACTTCCGATCGGTACCCAGGTGGTGCTCCGGCCGGGCACCGCGACGCTCGCCGACGCGGACCGGTCGCGGCTCGGGCTGCCGGTGTTCGTCAAGCCCGCGCGCGGCGGATCGTCGATCGGCATCACCAAGGTGACCGACTGGAGCGAGCTGGACGCGGCGATCGCGGCGGCGCGCGCGCACGATCCGAAGGTGATCGTGGAGGCGGGCATCGTCGGACGCGAAGTGGAATGCGGCGTTCTGGAATTCCCGGACGGGCGAGTCGCGGCGAGCGTCATCGCGGAGATTCGGATGCCGGAGCAGGACACCATGGCCGAGAGCCCCGAGTTCTACGACTTCGACACCAAATACCTCGACGACGTCTGCGAATTCGATATTCCGGCCAAGCTGGACGACGAGGTCTCCGACCGGATCCGAGAACTGGCCGTCCGTGCCTTCCAGGCGCTCGATTGTCAGGGCCTGGCGCGCGTCGACTTCTTCGTGACCGAGCAGGGTCCGGTGATCAACGAGATCAACACCATGCCCGGCTTCACGGCGATCTCCATGTACCCGCGCATGTGGGAGGCCACCGGCGTCGACCTTCCCGCGCTGGTCGCCACCCTGATCGACACCGCCCTCGCGCGGGGCACCGGTCTGCGCTGAGACCGGGATCACCGGTGGGACCGGCCGCGACGCCGGGTCAGTTGGGTAGCGGACCCGGGTCGATCGACTGAGCGGGGAGTGTGGTGGTGATGGTGTCGGAGACCTCTTGCAAGGGGGTCGGACCGGAGCCGTCGGGGACGGTCAGGGCAACGTAGGTCGCCCGGTCGACCGCGAACCAGGTGCTCGCTGTCGCGGCTCGGTCGCGGGCTTCGAACCACTGGACGCCATTCACGATCTGTAGCGGCGAGGCCCGGTTGAACTCCAACGGGCGGTCCAGGCCGCAGCGCAGGACGATGGCGTCGCCACCGGCTGCGCGCTGCCATGCGCGAGTAGCGGGCGGCGCGGGTTCGACCAGGGTCGACTTGGTGAACTCGCCCAGCTGCGCGGGCAGCGCGGGCAGCAGCGCGGTACAGGCGGGGCCGTCGGCGGCAGGGGCGGGAACCGGACCGAGGACCAGGTGTTCGCGCTCGACCGGGGCACGGTGCGCCAGCACGGCGGCCACGAGTACCGCGACAACCAGCACGACGGGAAGCGCGACGGCGGTGGCGATGAGGGCTGGGGAGTACTGGTGCTCGGGCGAAATGTCGTCGCCCGCCGAGGGTTTCGACGTGGCGTCGGGTTCGGCCCGCGTCGCATCCGGGTTCGTGGCTTCGGTTCCCTCGGGCGCGAGGCCGGTGTCCGGAACGGTCGCAGCTGTGCCCGTGTCGGTGGTGTCGGCAGTCGAACTCGGCCCGTCGGCGTCCGAGGCGCCGGCCTCGGCAGGGCCGGTGGTCGCGTCCGCGTCGTCGACGCCGACGTTCCGCGCAGCCGGACCATCGTTTCGCTCGGATCCGCTGGCACCAGCACTGGACGCGGAGTCCGCGGGTCGCTCGTCCTTCGCCGAGTCGCGGTCCGACGAATCCGCCGTCATGCTCACCGATCCTTCCTGCTCACGCTGAACGGCGCCGGTCGGCAGGGCCGCGGGAAGGCGGCGGCACACTGGACCGGCCCGGTGGTACTCGAGTGCCCTGGAAAGGGTACCGTCGGGCCGATTGCAGCGAGCGGCGCACCTGAAAGGACTGGTCATCAGCGAGAACACGGGCCCGAGGACGGTGCGTGAACTGGGAGAGTTCGCGTTGATCGACCGCATCAACGCCGGTCGGGTACAGACCGAGGACGTCCTGCTCGGCCCCGGCGACGACGCGGCCGTGGTGGCCGCGCCGGACGGTCGGTTCGTGGTAACCACCGACATGCTCGTGCAGGATCGGCATTTCCGGCTGGACTGGTCGAGCCCCGAGGATATCGGCCGCAAGGCGATCGCCCAGAACGCCGCGGACGTCGTCGCCATGGGTGCGGCGCCGACCGCGTTCGTCGTCGCACTCGGCTGCCCGGCCGACACGCCGCTCGAGCTGGTCGACGGCCTCACGGACGGAATGTGGGCCGAGGCCGCGCGCGCGGGCGCGTCCATCGCGGGCGGTGACCTGGTTCGCAGCCGCGATCTGGTCATCTCGGTGACCGCTTTCGGCGACCTCGGCGGCAGAGCGCCGAGCACGAGAGCCGGTGCGCGCGTGGGCGATACGGTTGCGGTCGCGGGCCGTCTGGGCTGGTCGGCCGCGGGACTCGCGGCCTTCACCGCCGACGTTGCCAGCGCAGATCTCGCGGAAGCACGTGCCGCCCACCGAGTTCCGCAGCCGCCGTATGCGGCTGTGCTGGACGCGTTGGACCGCGAGGCGGTCGATCGCCCGGACGTGCCGCCGGTCCGGTCGGGAGCTGGGCCGCACGCGCTGACGGACGTGTCCGATGGCCTGCTCGCCGATCTGGGCCATATCGCGGTCGCCTCCGGCGTCGCCATCGATCTGGATTCGGCACGGTTGCGTGACCCGGCGCTGGAACGGATCGCTGCGCTACTGGATGCCGATGCGGCGCAATGGATTCTGACCGGAGGCGAGGATCACGCCTTCGTCGGGACGTGGGCGCCGGGGCGCGACCTGCCCGCCGGATGGGTCGTGATCGGGCGGGTTGTCGCCGGTCACGGGGTCACCGTCGACGGCGTGGCGCCGACGGGCGATGGTGGGTGGGAATCGTTCCGTGGGGCGGAATCGGCATCGGAGGGTGAACCACGATAGGTTGTGCGGTCATGGGCGCGAAACCATTGTTCGAAATCATGGATCCGGGATGGGCGAAGGCACTCGAGCCGGTGACGGAGCGAATCACCGCCATGGGAGATTTTCTGCGGGCCGAGAACGTGGCGGGCCGTGGCTACCTACCGTCCGGTGAGAATGTGTTGCGTGCTTTCCAGCGTCCGTTCGACGCGGTGCGGGTGCTCGTCGTGGGTCAGGATCCCTACCCGACGCCTGGCCACCCGATGGGACTGAGCTTCTCGGTCGCGCCCGATGTGTCGCCGATTCCGCGCAGCCTGGCGAATATCTTCGCGGAGTACAGCAAGGACCTCGGCCATCCGACGCCGTCCTGCGGCGACCTGAGTCCGTGGTCGGACCAGGGCGTGCTGATGTTGAACCGAGTGCTCACGGTGTCGCCCGGCCAGCCCGCCTCGCATCGCGGCAAGGGCTGGGAGGCGGTCACCGAACAGGCGATTCGCGCCCTGGTCGCCAGGGACGAGCCGCTGGTGGCGATCCTATGGGGCAAAGACGCGGGGACGCTGAAGCCGCAGCTTGCCGAGGCCGAGATTCCGTACATCGAGTCCGCGCATCCGTCGCCGTTGTCCGCGTCGCGCGGTTTCTTCGGTTCCCGCCCCTTCTCGCGAGTGAACGAACTACTCGACGAACTGGGGGCCGAACCGGTTGACTGGCGCCTGCCCTGAGTCGGGCGTCTGTGTGTGATCGACCGAGATATCGAGTGAGGAGCTTTTCCATGCACAACACCTCTGTCCGTGGCGGCCTGCGCGGTACCACCGCCACCCTGGCTGTCTGCGCCGCGCTGACCAGCGGCGCCGCCGTGGCAGGCGCGGCTCCGCTGCGGCTGGAACCCGCCACGGAAACCACCACCTCGGCGCCGGTCGCCGAGGAATACACATCGACCGGTTCGTCTACCATCTCCGCGTCGGTGAACTCCAAGATCGCGTGTCTGTTCTTCGTGGGTAATCTCGGCTGCTGACCTTCGATTCGTGAGGCTCACATCGGTGCCGACCGGCGCTGTGCGATCCTCAGATCGTGAGTAATGCGAACAATCTTCTCGAACCGCTGCGGCTGCGGCTGCGCGGTTCGGGCGGAATCGAGCTGGCCGCCGATCAGTTCGGCCCGATCGACGGCCCGCTCGTCGTTTTTCTGCACGGGGGCGGCCAGACCCGGCACTCATGGAAACAGACCGGTGCGCGCCTCGGTGCGTCAGGAATGCGAGTGGTCGCGCTGGACACGCGTGGGCACGGCGACAGCCAGTGGGCACCCGACCGCGATTATCGACGCGACACCATGGTGCGGGATCTGATACTCGTGCTCGAACAGCTCGGAGCACCCGCCGTGGTGGTCGGCGCCAGCATGGGCGGGATGACCGGATTGCTGGCGACCGCGGCGTCCGGCGGGGAGGCGATCAGTGCCCTGGTGCTCGTCGATATCGTCACCCGACCGGAGCCGGCGGGTGTCGCGCGGGTGATCGAGTTCCTCGGCAAGCACCGCGAGGGTTTCGACAGCCTCGAACAGGCGGCCGACGCGGTCGCCGAGTATATGCCGCATCGTCCGCGCCCGAAGGACACCACCGGGCTGCTGCGGAACTTACGCGCGCGCGGCGGTCGCTGGTATTGGCACTGGGATCCGGACATGCTCGCCGACCGGGGCGAGAAAACGTCGGTGATGATCGAGCAGATGGAGACCGCGGCGGGTCTGCTGACCATCCCGGTGCTGTTGGTGCGTGGCATGCGGTCGGATGTGGTGAGCGCCGAAGGAGCTCAGGCGTTCCAGCGACTGGTGCCGCACGCACGACTTGTCGAGATCGGCGGCGCCGCACATACCGCGGCAGGCGACGACAACGACGCGTTCACCGACGCGGTGGCGAAATTCGTGCTCTCGACCCGGGAATGACGCGACGTCCGCCGAGTCCAGGTGTCGCTCGGCGGAGATTGCGGTCTGCATCTTGACGCGGATCCGCCGCGCCTTCGGCGCGGGCGCAGTTGCTGTGCGCAACCGGATCGCGCACCATGCGCACCTCGACCGTGCCCGTGAAAAACTCCGCCCTGCGCGCGCCATCCAGCGCGAAACCATGTCTGCGATAGAACGCCCGCGCCCGCGGGTTCTGCTCGAAGACCCAGAGCGAGTACGGCGTGGACGGGTCGAGCGCGACGTGGATCAGATCGTCCGCGACGCCGGTGCCGTGCCACGTGGAGCGCACGTACATCGCATGGAGTTCCCACGGAGTTCTGGGGTGCGCGTCGCGGGACGGGCCTACACTGACGAAGCCGATCACGATGTCGTCGGCGATCGCGACATGTGTGCGATCGGGGTAGCGGACCCGGTCGCGTTCCCACTGCTCGGTCCGGCGCTCGATATCGAACGCGCCGAGCACATGTGCGGGAACCAGGTCCTGGTACGCCTCGCGCCAGCAGGCGATGTGGCATTCCGCGAGGCTGCGCGTATGCCTGGCAACCAGACGCAGGATGCGCCATGGAGCCTCGGTCATACCGACCACGCTCGCCGAACGACCATGGTCATGACTACGCCCCGGACCACCGTGGAAGGTGCCGGGGCGTGTGTCGGTAGTACCGGTCGGCCGGGCCGATCAGCCGCGGACGACCTTGCCTGCCTTCAGGCAGGAGGTGCACACGTTCATGCGGCGGGTGTTGCCCGGCGCGACCTGCGCCCGCACGGTCTGAATGTTCGGGTTCCAGCGACGGTTGGTGCGCCGGTGCGAGTGCGAGACCGACTTCCCGAAGCCGGGGCCCTTGGCGCAGACGTCGCAGACGGCAGCCATAGTCGCGAACTCCTTCATGTCATGGTGGGGACCGCAGCACGCGCGGTGCGGCATGTCCGGAAACAATGTCGTGATGTACCCGGTCGACGATGTCGACCTGCGCAGACCGTTGACGACCCCGCTGGGCAACCCTGCAAGGGTAGCTGTGCGGGTCCTGATTCACCAAACCGGTCCCTCGGAAACGAGGCTCGGAACGGCCGCTGGAGCTCCGTGGTTCAGCGGCTGGGCATCTCGCGCTCACTGTCGGCCGCGCCCGCTAACCTGGCGAACGGTGATGGTCTGGAGGTGGCTGACGGGAGAGAGGTGACAGTGCCCGACGTACGGGAGGTGATGGACGGCACGGCGTTGCTGCGCTGGGGTCGAGCCTGCCTCGAGGGTCTGGAAACTCGGCGCCAGGAGATCAACGCACTCAATGTCTTCCCCATCCCGGACGCCGACACCGGGACCAATCTGCTGGCCACCCTGCGCGCCGCGGTCGCGGCAGCGGAAGTGGCCGTGTTCGCGGCGGGCACGCAGGCCGGTGGAGCGCCGGCCCACACCGTCGCCGCCGCGATGGCACACGGCGCCACGGTCGGCGCCCGCGGTAATTCCGGCATCATCATCTCCCAGGTGTTGCGTGGTATCGCCGACGCGGTACGCGACGGGCCGTTGACGGCGGACACCCTGCGTGTCGCGCTCACCCGTGCCTCGGCGCTGGTGCGCGCCGCGTTGAGCGTGCCGATCGAAGGCACCATCCTCACCGTCCTGGACCGCGCGTCCAGGTGCGCGTCGGACTGCATGGATGTGACGCTCGCCGGCGTGGCGCTGGCCGCGGCCGACGGCGCTGTGAAAGCGCTCGGAGACACACCTTCCCAGCTCGGCGTGCTGCGCGATGCCGGGGTCGTCGACGCGGGCGCCCGCGGGCTGGTCGTACTGCTGGACAGTCTGGTCGCGGTGACCCTCGGCGAAGTGCCCGCACGACCGGAGTACGCCCGGCGCGTGCCGGACGCGGTTCGCCCGGCGTACGACGATGACCGTTCGGCGTACGACGACGATGATCGTCCGGTCGCCGAGCCGCGGTACGAAGTGATGTACTTGCTCGCCGACACCGACGCGTCGAGGGTCGCGGCACTGCAGACACGCCTGGGCAAACTGGGCGACTCGGTCGCGGTCGTCGGAGACGGCGGCCGTTGGTGGTCGGTTCACGTGCACTGCGCGGATGCCGGCGCCGCGGTGGAAGCCGGTATCGCGGCGGGAACCCTCAGTCGCCTCCGCATCGAGAGTTTCACGCTCGCCGCGTACCACGAATCCGGCCCCGGGCACGGTGCGGACGCCCCGATCCGTGTCCGAGGACGGGGCCACAACGGGTTGGCCGGCGCCGATGTCCTCGTCTCGTGCCGCGGCAAGAACGTCGGCGCAGACATCCACGTCGCGCACCCCGCCGGCGCGGACGCGCGGGATCAGCGATCGGCCGAGCCGGATGCCGATCAGGTCGACGCCGCCGAAGCTGTTGTCGCCGCGACTTCGGGGTCTGGACCGGCGCTGCCCGGTTCGGGGGATGTGGTCGCGGGTGCCCTCGCCGTGCCCGGCGCCGCGGCGACCTCGGCGGCCGCGGCGGACCGCGGAATCATCGCCGTGGCGGCAGGAGAGGGCGCCGCGACGTTGTTCGAAGACGCGGGCGCCGTGGTGCTCGGCGGCGAGGAGCCGGTCACCGCGCAGACGTTGCTCGCGGCGATCCGACGGATGCCGAACCGAGAAGTCCTGGTCCTGCCGAACGGCGCGCTCCCCGCACACGAGCTGGTAGCGGTCGGCGTCGCAGCGCGCGACGCGCACCGAGACGTGCTTCTGCTGCCGAGCGCGTCCGTCGTCCAGGGGCTCGCCGCGCTGGCCGTACACGATCGGGAACGGATCGCGGTGGACGATGCCTTCGCCATGTCGGAGGCTGCCGCCACCACACGCTGGGGATCGCTGCGCGCCGCCACGCAGCGCGCGCTCACCATGGTCGGCACCTGTGCGCCGGGTGACGGGCTCGGCCTGGTCGGCCACGACGTGGTCGTCATCGATCGCGACGTCCGCGCGGCCGGCCCGATGCTGCTGGATCGAATGCTCGCCGTCGGCGGCGAGCTGGTCACCTTGTTGATGGGGGCGACGGCGCCGGACGGGCTCGGCACTGAACTCGCCGCGCATATCGCACAGGGCTTTCCCGGTGTCGAGGTGATCGTGTATTCCGGTGGACAGCGCGTCGACCTGGTGCAGATCGGAGTGGAGTAGGGCATGGCGACACTGAGCGATCGGCTCGACCATATCTTGGGCGTGAAGGCGGCCGCCTCGCTGGCGGACGCCTTCGACATGCAGACGGTCGAGGACCTGCTGCGGCATTACCCGCTGCGTTACGCGACCCAGGGGCAGCCGCTCACCGAGGAGGCTCCCGAGGACGGTACGCACATCACTGTCATCGGCCGCATCACCAAGGCCGAACTGCGGCCGATGCGCAACCGTCGCGGTTCGCTGCTGAAAGTGGTTCTCGACACCGGTTCCGGGCGCGGCGTCGACGTCACCTTCTTCCACGGTGACAAGGTGAAATACGTTGTCCGCGAGGGTCTCCGGGCGATGATGTCGGGCACCGTGACCTATTGGCGTCCCGGCCATTGGAACCTGAGTCACCCCGGTTACCTGATGCTGCCCGAGGCCGACGGTGGCGACGAATCGGTCGGCGCACTCACCAGGGTGCGTGGTGGCGGCGACTTGCGCGGTCTCGCACAGAGCGCGCAAGGCGCGGGCGGAGTGGACAGCTCGTTCATGGAACGGGAGTTCATCCCGGTGTATCCGGCGACGGCGAAGGTGCAGAGCTGGGACGTCCTCGCGTGCGTTCGTCAGGTGCTCGACCAGCTCGACCCGATCGAGGACCCGCTGCCGGAGCAGGTCAGGGCCGAACGCGCGCTGCTGCCGGTGTCGGACGCGCTGCGCCTGATCCACCTACCCGACCGCAAGTCCGACATCGACCAGGCCGAACAGCGGCTGCGTTTCGACGAGGCATTGGCCTTGCAACTGGTGCTGGCCGAGCGGCGCCACGAGGTGTCCGGCCGGGCCGCGCGGGCCTGCCCGCCGCGCACCGACGGCATCGCCGCCGCGTTCGACCGGCGGCTGCCGTTCGAACTCACCGCGGGCCAGCGGCAGGTGGTCGGCGAGATCGCCGCCGATCTGGCCCGCACGCAGCCGATGCATCGGTTGCTGCAGGGGGAGGTCGGTTCCGGTAAAACGATCGTGGCCCTGCACGCCATGCTGCAGGTGGTCGACGCGGGACAGCAGTGCGCCCTGCTCGCGCCGACGGAAGTGCTTGCCGCACAGCACTACCGGTCGCTGCGCGGCATGCTCGGCGAACTGGGCGCCGCGGGCGAGCTCGGCGCGGCCGACAACGCGACCCGGGTGGTGCTGGTCACCGGGTCGATGACCGCGTCGGCCAAGAAGGCCGCGCTGCTCGAGGCGGTGACGGGGGAGGCGGGCATCGTGATCGGCACGCACGCGCTGATCCAGGACAACGTCGACTTCTTCGATCTCGGCATGGTGGTGGTCGACGAGCAGCACCGTTTCGGTGTCGAGCAGCGTGACGCCCTGCGCGCCAAGGCCGCGGCGGACAGCGCCCCACACTTGTTGGTGATGACCGCGACGCCGATCCCGCGCACGATCGCGATGACCACCCTGGGCGATCTGGAGACCTCTACGCTGACCGAATTGCCCAAGGGGCGTTCGCCGATCACGTCGAAGGTCGTGCCACGCAGGCGGCATCCGAATTGGGTCGACCGCGCGTGGGAGCGGATTGTGGAGGAGGTGGGCGCAGGCCGCCAGGCCTACGTGGTGTGCTCGCGGATCGGCGAGGACGAGGAGAGTTCCGGTAAGTCGCGCGATCGGCGGTCGAAGCCGGGCGACGACGCGAAAGAGGGCCCGACCACGCAGGCGGTACTCGACGTGTTCGAGATGCTGCGCGCCGGCCCGCTGTCCGGCGTTCGGGTCGGCCTGCTGCACGGCAGACTGCCCGCCGACGAGAAAGACCAGGTGATGCGCGCGTTCAACGACGGATCGGTGGACGTGCTGGTCTGCACGACGGTGGTCGAGGTCGGCGTCGACGTGCCGAACGCGACGGTGATGGTGATCGTCGACGCGGACCGGTTCGGCGTCAGCCAACTGCACCAGTTGCGCGGCCGGATCGGCCGGGGCGAGCATCCTGGCCTGTGCCTGCTGGTCACCGATGCCGCGCCCGGCGGTTCTGCGATGGCGCGGCTGGACGCGGTGGCCGCCACCACCGACGGTTTCGAACTGGCGGTTCTCGACCTGCGTACCCGCCGCGAGGGCGACGTGCTCGGCGCCGCCCAGTCCGGCACCGCCCGCTCACTGCGCCTGCTCTCGCTGCTCGATGACCTCGATGTCATCACCGCCGCCCAGGAATTCGCCCGCGACGTGGTGGAAGCCGACCCCGGCCTGCGGCAGCACCCCGGCCTCGCGGGCATGATGCACGCCGCCGTCGACTCCGAACGCCTGGAGTATCTGGCCAAATCCTGACCGAGGATCTCCGCCGCGCGGCTCATCGATCGGTCGACGGTCCACGGACCTTCGCCCACCGCGTTCGGCAGTGGGGCGGGCGTGCACTCGCTGCCGGCTACGCCTGTCTGTGATGGCCTTGGGCGGCACCTGTTTTCGACGCGTCGTCGCGGAGTTGCTCCAAGCGTCGGCAGCTCTGAAACGATTGAGCCTGCCGTCGATCAGCGGTACGTTGCTCACCGAACCGACACGCAGGTACTGGGCGGGTCCAGCCGTCGCGAAAATCGGGAGTCCCATGGTCGACAAGCCGTTCGGGCGGCGAACCTTGTTGCGTGGTGCGGGTGCGCTCGGCGCCGCGGCACTCGCACTGCCGACGGCGAGTTGTGCCGACGATGGCGACGCGCTGACGTTCTTCTTCCAGGCCAATCCGGAAGAGGTGAAAGGTCGGACACGGATCATCGACGAGTTCCAGCGCAGACATCCTGACATCAACGTGCGCACAGTATTGTCCGGACCGGCACCTATCTCATGCGGCAGTTCTTCCGCGCTCTCCCCAAGGATCTCGAGGAAGCGGCGGTCATAGACGGCTGCTCACC
Source organism: Nocardia sp. NPDC049190 (assembly GCF_040648115.1). Lineage (NCBI taxonomy): Bacteria > Bacillati > Actinomycetota > Actinomycetes > Mycobacteriales > Nocardiaceae > Nocardia > Nocardia sp. NPDC049190. The sequence goes on along the minus strand of NZ_JBEZDE010000007.1, from coordinate 61,218 downwards.
GTGGCAGATCTACTGGCGGATTCTGCTGCCCAACGCCAAGCCCGCGGCCATGGTGCTCGCGGTACTCACCTGGGTCAACGTGTGGAACGACTTCCTGTGGCCGCTGGTGATGGTGCAACAGAAAAGCATCGGCACACTCACTCGGACTGGTCTGGATGCGAGGCCAATACGTGTCCAAGTGGCCGGTGCTGATGGCAGCGTCGATACTGATCCTGCTGCCGCTGGTCATCGTGTACGCCATCGCCCAACGAGCATTCCTGCGCGGAATCGCCACAATGGGACTCGGTGGACGCTGACAGCAGCCCACTCGCTCGCTGAACGCAGTGCCATGGCTGTTGTGATCCCGCATGACGACCGCCATTCGACGGCGCTCGTGCGAAGGCTCCGCGCAGAGTGGGCAGCGGTGGTCTGTTGGATGTGGACGGAGACACCGGGTTCAGCGTCCGCCGCGGGGATAGGGGAGGTCGGTGCTGGTGTTCTCGTTGACCGCGAGTGGGCTGCCGACGTGGGGGAAGGCGCGTTGCGCGCATGCGGGGCGTTCGCAGACCTTGCAGCCTGCGCCGATCGGTACAGCCGCGGCCGGATCGTCCGGCTGCAGCCCGGCCGAATAGACCAGGCGCTCGGCGTATTCGATATCGCAGCCGAGGCCGATCGCGAAATTCTTCGTCGCGGTGCCGAACCCGTGCGGTGCGGTCATGGCGGTGCGGGCGATCCACAGATAGCGCCGTCCGTCCGGCATCTCGGCCACCTGGGTGAGGATCCGGCCGGGGTGCTCGAATGCCTCGTGCACCACCCACCGCGGGCAGCTACCGCCCACGCGGGAGAAGTGGAAGGCGGTGGCGGACTGACGCTTGGAGATGTTCCCTGCGCGGTCGGTGCGGACGAAGAAGAACGGAACGCCGCGCTGCCCCTGCCGCTGCAGGGTGCTGAGCCGATGACAGATCGTCTCGAAGCCGACCTCGAAACGCAGGCCGAGCAGGTCGATGTCGTAGTGCAGTTCCTCGGCCGACCGCAGAAATCGTCCATAGGGCAGCACGAGCGCACCGGCGAAGTAGTTGGCCAGTCCGATGCGGGCGAGGGTGCGGGATTCACCGCTGAGCGAGGGGGTTTCGGCGAGTACCCCGTCCAGCTCGGCACGGTACAGCAGGGAGGCCAGGGTGGCGCCGATCTGGAACGCGCGCTGGCCGGGACGCAACCGCCTGGCCAGGGTCAGCGTGCGACTCTCCGGGTCATAGTGCCGTTTCGGGATGGTCGGGTCCGCGCCGTCGCCGCGGACGAGAACCGTGACCCCGGCTCGTTCTTCGGCTATTCGGGCGAGTTGGCGGTCCAGCGAGCCGATGGAGAGGCCGGAGTTCTCGAACAGTTGCTCGGCCGCGATATCCAGTTGCGGGATGTGGTTGTGGTGGTCGTAGAAGAAGTCCCGGACGTCCTCATACGGCATGGGCAAGCCCGGCGCGCCCGCGGGCGCGGACACCCGTGCCGACAGCAGGTCGAGCTGATCGGTCGCGGCGCGGAGTCGCCGGTGTATCGCCACGACGATCCTGGCGACCTCCGGCTGGCGGGTCGCCAGCTCTTCCACCTCGGTCAACGGCGCGGCGTGTCCGCCTGCGGTGTCCACCAGCACCTCGTGCAAGTCGGACATGAGGCGCGCGTCCGAATCGGTGGCGAAGAACTGGACGTCGAGGTCGAAGGTGGAATTGAGTTTGAGCAGTACGGGAATGGTGAGCGGCCGCTGGTCGCGTTCGAGCTGATTGAGGTAACTGGGCGACAGGTCCAGCGATTTCGCCAGGGCTGCCTGGGTCAGCCTGCGCTCTTCGCGCAACCGCCGAAGTCGGGCACCCGCGTACATCTTGCGCACGTGCACGATGGTAGCTGTGCGAATTCGCAATCATCGCAAAATGGCGAGTTCTTTCCAAAGGAATGTACTTCTGCACGGTCTTTCGCGGGGACTGCTGTGCGTAGCATGCGAAGTGGGCGGTTATCTCGCGGACTCGCCCGCGTTGATCCGGCCGTTGCCGGAGTGCTCCGGCGTGTCGCGGCAGGACCGCGTGGTCAGCCACCGCGCGGTGCGGTCGATCCGTAGGTATCGGAATGATGCCTCGGCGCATCCCTTCCCTGCCGGGTGATTACTTGCTTCAATCTGGGGCTGGCGGACGACGCGGTCCGGCCTCCTCTCGGCAGCAGGAAGTGAGCCAAATCAATGTCGACCCCGGATGAAGTCGTACGCGCGATGTGCCGCAGCTGGTCGGACCCCGATACCGATCCCGATCGGATCAGCGCGTATTTCGCCGAAGACGCCGTCTACCACAACATCCCGATGGAACCCATCGTCGGACGCGCCGCCATCCGCGACTTCATCGCGGAATTCCGTGCCACCTTCGATGCCATCGACATCGACATCCACCACCAGGTGGCTGCTGGCGCGGTGGTCATGAACGAACGCACCGACACCCTGCGCGGCGCGGACCGTGTCACCCCGCTGCGGGTCATGGGTTTCTTCGAGGTCAGCGACGGCGTCATCAGCATCTGGCGTGACTACTTCGACATGGCCGCCATCAACCGCGCCTTCGACGGATAGTGCGGATCAGTCGAGCAGCGCGTCCTCATCCTCGGCGGAGCAATGCGGCAAGCACAGCTCCTGCTCCAGGACGGTTCAGCCAGTTCAGCCGACGATCTCGGTTCTTCGCGTCGGCGGTCGGTCGGCATGGCATCGGAAGCTGCTCGGCCGCAGCGACATCGGTGTCCGGCAAAAACATGGTGAGGTCGGGAACCGAATCGGGGGAGTGCGCGTCGAAAGAGGTGAGTGGGGAAGATAAGTCGCGCACTGCGTGCAAGGAGGGGTTACCGATGGAACGTTGCTCCGGGTGTCATACCGCCTGGCGGAGGGGAATGCGTTCGCGATCGCGGATTCTGCCGGTGACGCGGCGGGAGGAACCGTGTGAGCGGTATACCTCGCGGCGACGCCAGGGTACCCGGCCCGAACCGGAATCCGGGTGAACGCCACCGGGCCGATTCAGCGATCGGCGCCCCCGCGGAATCCGCCGATCCCGAGGGGGCGCCGATCATCGATCACCTGGACGGATTCAGCGCACGGCTGCCGCTGCGGCGACCATGTTGCGCAGCGATGCCTCCACCTCGGCGGGCCCCCGGGTCTTCAATCCGCAGTCCGGATTCACCCAGAGCCGTTCGGCGGGCACCGCTTTCAGTGCCGCGCGCAGCGACGTGGTGATCTCCTCCACGCTGGGCACCCGTGGCGAGTGGATGTCGTACACCCCAGGTCCGACGCCGAGGTCGAAGCCCGCGTCGTTGAGATCGTCGAGCACCTCCATGTGTGAGCGCGCCGCTTCGATCGACGTGACATCGGCGTCCAGTCCGGCGATCGCGTCGATCACCTCGCCGAATTCCGAATAGCACAGGTGGGTGTGGATTTGGGTGGCATCCGACACCCCGGAGGTCGCGAGCCGGAACGACTGCACCGACCACTCCAGGTACGCGGGCTGATCGGCCGTGCGCAGCGGAAGCAGTTCGCGCAACGCCGGTTCGTCGACCTGCACGATCCGGATGCCCGCGGTCTGCAGATCCACCGTCTCGTCCCGGATCGCCAGCGCCACCTGGCGTGCCGAATCACCCAGTGGCTGATCGTCGCGCACGAACGACCACGCGAGAATGGTCACCGGACCGGTCAACATTCCCTTGACCGGCTTGTCGGTAAGTGACTGCGCGTAGCCGATCCACTCGACGGTCATCGGCTCCCGTCGCGCCACATCGCCGAACAGGATCGGCGGGCGCACGCAGCGGGTGCCGTAGGACTGCACCCAGCCCTGTTCGGTGGCCGCGAACCCGTCGAGTTGCTCGGCGAAGTACTGCACCATGTCATTGCGCTCGGGTTCGCCGTGCACCAGCACGTCCAGCCCCAGCTTCTCCTGCAATGCGATGACATCCGTGATCTCGGCGCGCATCCGCCGCACGTATTCGGCCTGGTCGATCTCGCCCGTGCGCAGCGCGGCCCGCGCCAACCGGATCGCGGAGGTCTGCGGGTAGGAACCGATCGTCGTCGTGGGCAGTGCGGGCAGTCGCAGACGATCGCGCTGCAGTTCGCGGCGCAGCTCGGCGGGCGAACGGCGGATCGACTCCGGCCCGAGCCCGGCCAACCGGGCCCGCACCCGCGGATCGTTCAGCCGCGGATCGGAGTGCCGAGAGTCCAGCGCCGCACGCGCCGCGGCCAATTCGGCGTCGATCGCCTCGGTCCCTTCGCGCAGCCCGGTCGCGAGCAGACCGACCTCGGCCACCTTCTCCGCACCGAAGGCCAACCACGACCGCAGCCGCTCGTCCAGCCGGGTCTCGGCGGCCAGTGTGTAGGGCACGTGCAGCAGCGAGCACGAGCTCGAAACCGCCACGTGCGCAGCGCATCCCAACAGGGTGCCGAGGGTCGCCAGGCCGCGGTCGAGGTCGGTGCGCCACACATTGCGGCCGTCCACGATGCCGGCCACCAGCAGTTTGCCTGCCAAAGCCGGCACCGCCGCCACCGCGGAAACGTCGGTGCCAGCGGTGAAGTCGATCGCGACGCCCTCGATCTCGGTGCTGGCCAGCGCGGCGAGTGCGGCATCCGGGTGCCCGAAGTAGGTCGCGACGAGGATCGCCGGGCGATCGGTCGCCGCCGATAGTTCGGCGTAGGTGGTGTGTACCAGATCGATCTCGTCCGCGCTGAGGTCCATGACCACTACCGGCTCGTCGAGCTGTACCCACTGCGCACCCTCGGCGGCCAGCAGACGCAGCAGCTCGCGATATAGCGGGAGCAACTCGGTCAGCCGAGACGCGACGTTGCTGCCGGTCGCCTTCGCCAACTTCAGGAAGGTGATCGGCCCGACCACGACCGGCCGCGCGGGCACCCCAACGGCGACGGCCTCGCGCAGCTCCGCCAAGAGCTTCGCCGGGTGTAGCGAGAACTGGGTTTCCGGTCCGATCTCCGGCACCAGGTAGTGGTAGTTGGTGTCGAACCACTTCGTCATCTCCAGCGGTTCGACGGTGTCGGTGCCGCGCGCCGCGGCGAAGTACCGGTCCAGCGGGTCGGTGATCCCAGCGACCCGCGGTGGCAGCGCGCCGAGCAGGACAGCGGTATCGAGCACCTGGTCGTAGTAGGAGAAGGTGCCGACCGGAATCGAGTCGAGACCCGCGGCGAGCAACTCGGTGAGCTGGGCGTGCCGGAGGTCGCGTGCGACAGCGTGCAATTCGTCGGCGCCGATCCGGCCCGCCCAGTAGGCTTCGGTCGCTCGCTTGAGTTCACGGCGCGGCCCCACCCGAGGTAGCCCGAGAACTGTTGCGGTGAACGGCTTCTGATGTGAAACAGTCAACGATGTTTCTCCATTGCTGAGGTCGAAAACCATCGCCATACGGGCAGGCGGAGAACCATGCGACATGCCGGAGAAATTCCCGGCGGGGGAGCCCGACACGTCAGCGCTGGCGGTCCGCGCCCAATCCACGAGGCGGTGGCCGCCGGGTACGGCGTACCCGGCACGGCTGGCAGGTCTTCGGACTCGCTGGCACCGGCCGGATGGCCGACCTACTGGCCGTCGCTTCCCAAGTCGCGGAGCCTTCCGGCTCGTGAACTCAGTGCCTGGTGACGGCGGTCGTTCCTGCATACCGCTGCGGGACAGTCCCGGATTCCCACCGGGTTCCCTCTCACCCGCCCGGGACGTCTCCGCCCGAACGAGTTCGACTCCGTCGCGCGACGTCGGGGCTCCAACTCGTCGTGCGCCGGTGAACCAGCTGCGCCTTCAGCATAGGACGCGCCGCGCCGCTCGTGGGCGACCGGCCGGGATATCTGCTTGTCGGCGCGAGCCGGCGTCCAGAGAAATCCGCGATGTCGAATCCGGAATTTCCCGGACACCGAGATTCGATCCTCCGAACTCGTCGTTGGCACGACCTAGGGGTGTCAGCATCGATGGACGCCGCTCGGGCAGGGCGTGGACCGCTGCTCGTACCACTCGTCGGCAGGCGTGTGGCGCGTGGTGGTCCCGGGCCTTGGCTGGAGGTCGAGCGGCGCGCGATTCGCCAGAGGTGTCCTCCAGGTAACCATGACTTCGCGGTGGAAGCGGTCGGTGTGCGGAATGCCGCGAAGGGGCTTCTGTGTCGGTGCTGTACATGGCGCCGGGTACCTTAGGTCAATGTTCTCGAAAGTCTTGGTTGCCAACCGTGGCGAGATCGCCATCCGGGCCTTCCGCGCGGCCTACGAGCTCGGCATCGGGACGGTCGCCGTGTTCCCCTACGAGGACCGCAACTCGGTCCACCGGCTCAAGGCGGCCGAGTCTTATCAGATCGGCGAAGCCGGCCACCCGGTGCGGGCCTACCTTTCCATCGACGCCATCATCGAAGCGGCCAAATCGGCGGGTGCGGACGCCATCTACCCGGGATACGGCTTCCTGTCGGAGAACCCGGACTTGGCGGCGGCCTGCGCTCGCGAGGGCATCACGTTCATCGGCCCGTCCGCCGAGGTGCTCGAACTCGCGGGTAACAAGGCCCGCGCCATCGCGGCGGCCAAGGCGGCCGGTCTGCCGGTGTTGCGGTCCAGTGCGCCCTCGGCGGATGTGGACGAACTGATCGCCGCGTCGCACGAGCTGGAGTACCCGATCTTCGTCAAGGCGGTCGCGGGCGGCGGCGGTCGTGGCATGCGGCAGGTGACCGACGCCGCGCATCTGCGCGAATCGATCGAGGCGGCCGCGCGCGAGGCCGAATCGGCCTTCGGCGACCCCACCGTCTTCCTGGAACAGGCAGTGGTGAACCCGCGCCACATCGAGGTGCAGATCCTGGCCGACCAGCACGGCAACGTGATGCATCTGTTCGAGCGGGACTGTTCGGTGCAGCGCAGGCACCAGAAGGTGATCGAACTCGCACCCGCGCCGAATCTGGATCCGGCGCTGCGTGAGCGCATCTGCGCCGACGCGGTGGCCTTCGCGCGGCGGATCGGCTACAGCTGCGCGGGCACCGTCGAGTTCTTGCTCGACGAGCGCGGCAACCACGTCTTCATCGAGATGAATCCGCGCATCCAGGTCGAGCACACGGTGACCGAGGAGATCACCGACGTCGACCTGGTGCAGTCGCAGTTGCGCATCGCCGCCGGGGAGACCCTGCAGCAGTTGGGTCTGAGCCAGGACTCGGTCACGATCCGCGGCGCCGCGTTGCAATGCCGGATCACCACCGAGGACCCGACCAATGGATTCCGCCCCGACACCGGACGGATCACCGCCTACCGTACGCCGGGCGGTGCGGGCATCCGGCTCGACGGCGGCGCGAACCTGGGCGCGGAGATCGGCGCCTACTTCGACTCTATGCTGGTGAAACTCACCTGCCGGGGTCGCGATTTCGGCGCCGCGGTGGCTCGGGCCAGTCGCGCTCTTGCCGAGTTCCGCATCCGTGGCGTGGCCACCAACATTCCGTTCCTGCTCGCGGTGCTCGACGATCCCGATTTCAAGGCGGGCCGGGTGACCACGTCGTTCATCGGTGAGCGTCCGCAGCTGCTCACGCTGCGCGGCTCGGCCGATCGCGGCACCAAGATCCTCAACTATCTGGCCGACATCACGGTCAACAAGCCGCACGGCGAGCGGCCGACCACGCTGTACCCGCATGACAAGTTGCCTCCCATCGATCTGACCGTGCCGCCGCCGGACGGTTCCCGGCAGCGGCTGCTGCGGCTCGGGCCGGAGGGTTTCGCGCGGGCGCTGCGTGAGCAGACGGCGGTCGGTGTCACCGACACGACATTCCGCGACGCACACCAGTCGCTGCTGGCCACCCGGGTCCGCACCAACGGTCTGCTCGGGGTCGCCGGACATGTCGCGCGGCTCACGCCGGAGTTGCTGTCCATCGAGGCGTGGGGCGGCGCGACCTATGATGTGGCGCTGCGTTTCCTGTACGAGGATCCGTGGGAGCGGCTGGCCGCGCTGCGCGAAGCGGTGCCGAACATCTGCCTGCAAATGTTGCTGCGCGGGCGCAACACCGTCGGTTACACGCCGTATCCGCAGCAGGTGACCCGGGCGTTCGTCCGGGAAGCCACCGACACCGGGATCGACATCTTCCGCATCTTCGACGCGCTCAACAACGTCGACCAGATGCGCCCGGCCATCGACGCGGTGCGCGAGACCGGGACGGCTATCGCGGAAGTCGCGATGAGCTACACCGGCGATCTGGCGAATCCGAACGAGTCGCTGTACACGCTGGACTACTACCTCAAGCTCGCCGAACAGATCGTCGACGCGGGCGCGCACGTGCTGGCCATCAAGGACATGGCGGGCCTGTTGCGCGCTCCGGCCGCCGCCCAGCTGGTCACCGCGCTGCGGGACAATTTCGACCTCCCGGTGCACGTGCACACTCACGACACCCCCGGCGGTCAGCTGGCCACCTATCTGGCCGCCTGGCAGGCAGGCGCCGACGCGGTCGACGGCGCCAGTGCCGCGATGGCCGGAACGACCAGTCAGCCCGCGTTGTCCGCGATTGTGGCGGCAGCCGCGCACGGCGAGTACGACACCGGCCTGAACCTGCAGAACGTCTGCGATCTGGAGCCGTACTGGGAAGCGCTGCGAAAGGTGTACGCGCCCTTCGAATCCGGGCTCCCGGCGCCGACCGGTCGGGTGTACACCCACGAGATTCCCGGCGGTCAGCTGTCGAACCTGCGGCAGCAGGCCATCGCGCTGGGGCTCGGTGACCGCTTCGAAGAGGTAGAGGCAAAATACGCCGCAGCGGACCGGCTACTCGGCCGTCTCGTCAAGGTCACGCCGTCGTCGAAGGTCGTGGGCGACCTGGCGCTCGCGCTGGTCGGCACCGGTGTCGACATCGAGGCCTTCGCCGAGGATCCGGGTCGTTACGACATCCCGGATTCGGTGATCGGTTTCCTGCGCGGCGAACTCGGCACCCCTGCGGGCGGATGGCCGGAGCCGTTCCGGAGCAAGGCGCTGGCCGGTCGTGGGCCCGCGAAGCCGGAAACGGCGCTGAGTCCCGAGGACGAGGCGGGGCTCGCGGGTACGTCGCAGCAGCGGCGCGCCACGCTGAACCGCCTGCTGTTCCCCGGCCCGAACGCGGAGTTCCTCGCGCACCGCGAGAAGTACGGCGACACCTCCGGCTTGTCGGCGAACCAATTCCTCTACGGTCTGCGCCACGGCGAGGAACATCGCGTGCAGTTGGAGAAGGGTGTCACGCTGCTCATCGGCCTGGAGGCGATCTCCGAGCCGGACGAGCGCGGTATGCGCACCGTGATGTGCATTCTGAATGGGCAGCTGCGTCCGGTCGCTGTGCGAGACCGTTCCATCGCCAGCGATGTCCCGGCCGCGGAGAAGGCCGACAAGGGCAACGCGAGCCACATCGCGGCCCCGTTCGCGGGGGTGGTGACTCTCGCCGTGTCCGAGGGCGATTCGGTCGCGGTGGGTGACACCATCGGCACCATCGAGGCGATGAAGATGGAGGCCGCGATCACCGCGCCGCGCTCGGGCATCGTCGGTCGGGTCGCGATCGGTCCGGTGCAGCAGGTCGAAGGCGGCGATCTGCTGATCGAGCTGGCCGTCCGCGAGTCTCCCGCCGAATGACGCGGATCGTCGCCGGTGCGGCGGGCGGGCGGCGTTTGCGGGTGCCGCCCGCAGGCACCAGGCCGACGTCCGATCGGGTGCGTGAGGCGCTGTTCAGCGCGTTGGATGCCCGGATCGATTTCGCGGGAGCCCGCGTCCTTGACCTGTACGCGGGTTCCGGCGCACTGGGGTTGGAGGCGCTGTCGCGTGGCGCCGAGCACGCGTTGCTCGTCGAGTCCGACCGCAAAGCAGCCGCCGTGGTGCGTGGCAATATCGCCGACCTCGGACTGCCCGGTGCGCAGTTGCGGATCGCGACGGTGGCGAGCGTGCTGGAATCGGGGGGTGCGGGAGCCTTCGACGTGGTCTTCTCCGATCCGCCCTACGCGATGGAGACCGCGGCGGTGCAGGCAGATCTGTGGGCGCTGGCCGAGCGCGGCTGGCTGCATCCCGGCGCGCTCGTCGTGCTGGAGCGGTCGGCGCGGTCCTCCGAAATCGACTGGCCCCCAGGGTTCGTCCCCGCGAAGTCGCGCCGGTACGGCGAGACCCGCCTGGATCTCGCGGAATTCGAACTCGACGCCGCTACAGGTCCGGCCACCGCCGCCCATCCGTCGCGGTCCTGCTAGCGTCGCCTCATGGCCGGAGCAGTGTGCCCCGGGTCTTTCGACCCGGTGACCTATGGACACCTCGATGTCTTCAACCGGGCCGCGGCCCAGTTCGACGAGGTCGTCATCACCGTCATGATCAACCAGAACAAGCAGGGCATGTTCACCGTCGAGGAACGCATGCAGATGCTGCGGGAGGCGACCACCCATCTGCCCAACGTCCGGGTGGAGTCGTGGCATGGCCTGCTCGTGGACTTCGCGCGGCAGCAGGGTATCTCCGCGATCGTGAAGGGCCTGCGCGATGCGGGCGATTTCGGCTACGAGCTGCAGATGGCGCAGATGAACCAGAAGCTGTCCGGTGTGGACACCTTCTTCATCGCCACCAATCCGTCCTTCAGCTTCCTGTCCAGCTCGCTGGTGAAGGAGGTCGCGACATTCGGCGGCGATGTCACCGACATGCTTCCCCCCTCGGTCCACAAACGCCTGGTCGCCCGCCTCGCCGAACGCAGGGGCTGACCCGAGTAGCGAGGCCCCGCACGAGCTACTCACCGCTCGACCGACACAACGACCGAACCCACCCAGCCACCGCTGGACCTTCCCGCGGAGGTGGAAACAGCACCCCGCCCTCAGCAGAACATGGGTAACTCCCGGGGAATCCCAAATCCCACCTGGCACCTACCGCAGGACCTGAACGGGAATCCCGTGTCACCCACTCGTATGAATCCCCGGCGTGGCGTAACAGCGCCCCTGATCTCGATTGAACATGGGTAACTCCTGGGAACCCCCCCAACCCACCTGGCGCCTATCGCAAGACCTGAACGCGAATCCCGCGTCACAAAACTGGTACGGCCTGAATTCCCGGAGAGGCGGTTCAGAAGACCAGGCCGCGGAGCGCGAGGAAGCGCATGCCGCCGACCACGACCGTGATGGCCAGGATCGCGGCGGCCTGGGCGGTGTCTCCGAGGCCGGGCGCCCAGACGCCGAGTGCGGCGAGTGCGGCGGTCGTGATGCCGAGGCCGACGAGCGCCAGCCCGCCGCCCTCCCACTGGGCGGTGAACCAGCCGACTCGGCCTGCGGCGTGAAAGGTCAGCTGGCGGTGCAGTTCGTTGGCGATCATCGTGCTGACGATCGACCCGACGACGTTCGCGACCAGCGGCCCCGTGCCGTGCATGGCGAAGAACAACAGGACGTAGGCGACGTTGCTGGATCCACCGACCAGCGCGAAACGGATCAACTGGGCGAGGCCTCGATCGCCTCGCACATAGTGGGTCAGTTGCTGGACCTTGGCAGCTACCGGAGCCGTCGGCAGTGCGGGATATGGGCCGCCCCACGGCACGAGGAAACTGGTGGCGTTTACTCCCGACGGTCGCGGCAGTTCCAGAACAGTCATCGTCTTTCCGATCGAACACGAGCTTTCGGTACGCACAACAGCGACGGCTATCGCTTCGTTCCCGTCGACTCCCGCCGCATTCCGCGGGTACGGCATCGTCAGCATGTGCTGACGATGCGGTAATTGCGCATAGTCGGCGGACGTCTGTCCATTCCTCGGCTTCCTCATCCGCGGTCCTCATCGGTCCGTGCCGAAGATCTCGAGCGACCTTCGATTCGAATGTAGCACGAAGTGGAGAGGCAATCTCCACTTGATTGTGTGGCGTGTAAGACACCGGGACGACACACCGGAGGATGGCGTGGCGCGAGCGGTGACGAAGGGCACACTGGACCGCGGTGGAGTTTCGCCGTGAGTCCGCAGAAGGGTAGTGAGCATGTATCGCGTATTCGAAGCACTCGACGAACTGGTCGCCATCGTCGAAGAGGCACGCGGCATCCCGCCGACTCGCAGCTGCATCGTGCCGAGAGGTGAGGTGCTCGAGCTGCTCGACGACGTGCGCGACGCGCTGCCCGGTGAACTCGACGACGCCCAGGACGTGCTCGACCACCGGGACAAGATCGTCGCCGACGCCATGGCCTCTGCCGAGGCCGCGGTGAGCGGCGCCGACGAGCAGGCGGAGCACACCATCGGCTCGGCTCGTGCGGAGGCCGACCGGATCCTCGCCGACGCCAAAGCGCATGCCGACCGGATGGTCGCGGAGGCGAGCAGCCATGCCGACCACTTGGTCGCCGCCGCGCAGGAGGAGGCCGATCGAGTGGTGGCGGACGGCAACGCCGAATTCAAGGCGTTGACCGGTCGCGCGCGCACCGAATCGGAGCGGATGATCGACGCGGGCAAGGCGTCCTACGAACGCTCGGTCGCCGACGGCCTCGCCGAGCAGGAGCGGCTGGTCTCGCAGACCGAGGTGGTGCGCGCCGCACATGCGGAATCGGCCAGGGTCATCGATGCCGCGCATGCCGAAGCGGACCGGTCACGCGAAGAGTGCGACCACTATGTGGACGGCAGGCTGGCCGACTTCGAGGAGACGCTCACCAGCGCGCTGCGTACGGTCGGGCGGGGGAGGCACCAGTTGCGCTCCGGCGCGGGCGCGCCGGACTACGTCACCGAATACCGTAGGTGAGCGGCACGCGTGACCGGCTCGGTTTGGGTGACGGCGGCACGGTCGCGTATCGTCAACGGTTGCCCATATTCCCTCGAGTGTGAGTGAGTTCGTGATGCCCGCCGGTTCCGGTTCCGCGTCGCGTTCCCGTGCGGACCAGCGCCGTGCGCCGGACGCGGCTTTCGTGCTGGATACCCGCAGCCTCGGTCGTAGGCCGGGGACCATGCGGGAGCTGCGCCGAACCCTGACCACGGACCGCCGCATCGGGCTCGATCTGATCGCCATCCCCGCGGGCTCGCAGGTCGAACTCGATCTGCGATTGCAGGCGGTGTCCGAAGGCGTGCTCGTCACCGGAACGGTGTCCGCGACGACCGAGGGCGAGTGCTCGCGGTGCCTGGAGTCGTTCACCGGCGAGGTGAGCCTGGATATCACCGAGCTGTTCGCCTACCCGGACAGCGCCACCGAGCAGACCACCGAGGATGACGAGGTCTACCGGATGGTCGACGACACCCTCGACCTGGAGCCGGTGGTCATCGACGCGGTGGGCCTCGAACTTCCGCTACAGCCGCTGTGTACGCCGGACTGCGCCGGTTTGTGTCCGGAATGCGGGGTACGGATGGCGATTGCGGGATCCGACCACGGGCATGACATACTTGACCCCCGCTGGGCCGGATTGGCTAAGTTCGCCACCGGATCGCCCGGCACCGGCAGCCCCGAAGCGGGCGCGGCCGACCAAGACCGCTAAGCAAGACTGATCAGCCGAATTGGCAAGCAAGAGGACAGAGGAGAAGTAGTCGTGGCCGTTCCCAAGCGCCGGATGTCCCGTTCCAACACCAGGTCGCGGCGCAGCCAGTGGAAGGCCACCGCGCCGACCCTGATCACCTGCCCGAACCGCGCCTGCGGCGAGAAGACTCTGCCGCATATCGCCTGCCCGTCCTGCGGCACCTACAAGGGTCGCCAGGTCACCGCCGCGGTCTGACGTTCGATCAACCATATCGACGTGACCGACGAATCCGACTCGTCCGGTGAACATGCGAGCCTGCTCTCAGCGCTAGGCGTTGATGTACGGCCGGATCTGCTGCGCCTCGCGCTCACACATCGGTCGTACGCATACGAGAACGGTGGACTGCCGACCAACGAGCGTCTCGAGTTCCTCGGCGACTCCGTCCTCGGCCTGAGCATCACCGAGCGGCTGTACCACGAGCATCCCGCCAAGTCCGAGGGTGAACTGGCCAAGCTGCGCGCGAGCGTGGTGAACATGCGCGCGCTCGCCGAGGTCGCCCGCGGTCTCGGCGAGGGCGGTCTGGGTGCGCACCTGCTGCTCGGCAAGGGTGAGGAGCTGACCGGCGGCCGCGACAAGGAGAGCATCCTCGCCGACGGCATGGAGTCGCTGCTCGGCGCCGTGCATCTGCAGTACGGCATCGATGTCGCCCGCTCCGTGGTGCTGCGGTTGTTCGCCGAGTTGCTCGAGCGCGGACCTCGCATGGGCGCGGGCCTGGACTGGAAGACCAGCCTGCAGGAACTCACCGCCGAGCGGGGTCTCGGCGTGCCCAGTTACGAGATCACCTCGACCGGGCCCGACCACGACAAGGAATTCACCGCGACCACGGTGATCGGTGGCCGGGCCTACGGGCAAGGAGTGGGCCGGTCCAAGAAGGAAGCCGAGCAGAAGGCCGCGGGCACCGCCTACGAGGCATTGACCGCCGAATCCTGACATGCCGGAACTTCCCGAGGTAGAGGTGGTTCGGCGTGGCCTCGCCGAGCGTGTGGTGGGCCGTGTCGTCGAATCGGTGACGATTACGCATCCCCGGTCGGTGCGCCGCCATCTCGAAGGCGCTGCTGATCTCGCCGCGCGCCTGGCCGGTCTGAAGGTCGAGTCGGCCGAGCGCCGCGGCAAGTTCCTGTGGCTGACCTTCGACGAGCATGAGGTCGCGCTCGTGGTGCATCTCGGTATGAGTGGCCAGATGTTGGTGCAGCCCGCCGACGCGCCACTGCAGAAGCACGCGCACATCCGCGCCACCCTCGGCGACGGCACCCAGCTGCGTTTCGTCGATCAGCGCACCTTCGGCGGCTGGGCACTGGCACCGCTCGTCGAAGTGGAGGGCAGCCTGCTGCCCGAGCCGGTGGCGCATATCGCCCGCGACCCACTCGATCCTCGGTTCGAGGCCGATGCCGTGGTCGCGGCCATCCGTGGTAAACAGAGCGAGATCAAGCGGGTGCTGCTCGATCAGGGCGTCATTTCGGGCATCGGCAATATCTACGCCGACGAGTCGTTGTGGCGTGCGAAGATCAACGGCGGTCGTCCCGCGTCGGGACTGTCCCGGCCTGCCGTGCGCGGCCTGCTCGACGCCGTGGGTTCGGTGATGAGTGCGGCGCTCGCCGCCGGCGGCACCTCCTTCGACGCGCTCTACGTCAACGTCAACGGCCAGTCCGGATACTTCGAGCGCTCCCTTGCCGTCTACGGTCGCGAAAACGAGCCATGCGGGCGCTGCGGCGCGCCGATCACGCGCGCGCGGTTCATGAACCGCTCGTCCTACACTTGTCCGCGCTGCCAGCCGAAGCCTCGCCGCCCCTAGCGCACGCGAGCTACCGTTCCTTCGAGGGCTGGTCGGAATGTCAGCCGGCTGTGAGGGAGGAAGCATGCGCAAGCTCACCTATTACGTCGCCTCGACCATTGATGGATTCATCGCTACCGAGGAGGGCTCGGTCGACTTCTTCCCGGTCGGTGGTGATCACGGTCCGGCGATCACCGCGCAGTACCCCGAAACGCTGCCGACCAAAGTGCGCGAGGCCATCGGGGTCGACCAACAGAATCGTTATTTCGACACGGTGTTGATGGGGCGCAAGACGCACGACTTCGGGGTGCGTACCGGTACCTCCAGTCCCTATGCGCATCTGAAGCAGTACGTGGTCTCGGCTACCTTGCCCGAGAGCCCTGATCCGGCGGTTGAGCTGATCGCCGAGGATCCCCTCGCGAAGGTTCGCGAGCTCAAGCGGGATACCGGGCTCGGCATCTGGCTGTGCGGTGGCGGTGCACTGGCGCAGGTGCTGCTTCCCGAGATCGATCAGATCTTCCTCAAGCTGTATCCGATCGTGCTGGGCCGTGGGCGGGCCCTGTTCGGCGACGGGCCACGGCTGTCGAAGGCGGCCGAGTTCCGGGTGATCACCAGCCGAGTGTTCGAGGACGGGGTGGCGTTCGTGAAGTACAGCCGGATCCCCTGACACGACCGTGGGAAGTGATCCGAGTGGTGCATCGGACCGGGGCACGGCGCCGGGTCCGGTGGCGGCGTTGCGGGAGATCGGCTTTTGGCTGGAACGCTCGCGCGCGGACACGCATCGGGTCAAGGCCTACCGGCGCGCCGCCGAACTGGTCGCGGAGCTCACCGCGGACGAGCGGGAGTCGCACCGGGCGGCCCGCAGCTGGCGCGAGATCGCCGGCATCGGGCCCAAGACCGCCGCCGTGATCGAGCAGGCGTACGAGGGCGCGGTGCCGCGGTATCTGGCCGAGTTGCGAGGCGCGGCACAGCCGATCGGGGTGGACGGCCGACCGTTGCGGGCGCGGCTGCGCGGCGATCTGCACACTCACTCGAATTGGTCCGACGGCGGGAGCCCGATCGAGGAGATGATGGACGTCGCGGCCGCGCTCGGCCACGAATACTGTGCTCTGACCGACCATTCGCCACGGCTGACTGTCGCCAACGGATTGTCCGCCGACCGGCTGCGCAGGCAGCTCGACAGGATCGCCGAACTCAACGAGCGGATGACGCCGTTCCGGATCCTCACCGGCATCGAGGTGGACATCCTCGACGATGGCGCCCTCGACCAGTCGGCGGATTTGCTCGCGGAGCTGGATATCGTGGTGGCCAGTGTGCATTCGCGTCTGCGTGATGACAGCGCGACGATGACCAAGCGGATGGTGCATGCCGTCGCCGACCCCAATGTCGATGTGCTCGGCCACTGCACCGGGCGTCTGGTCGAGGGCCGCCGCGGCACTCGGCCGGAGTCGTCGTTCGACGCGGAGGTCGTGTTCGAAGCGTGCCGTACCTATGGCACCGCGGTCGAGATCAACAGCAGGCCGGAGCGGCGCGATCCCCCGGCGCGATTGCTGCGACTGGCTGTCGAGATGGGCTGTCATTTCGCGGTCGACACCGACGCGCACGCTCCCGGTCAGCTCGATTGGCAGGGCTACGGATGCGAACGTGCGCTCGCGAACGGTGTCGCGGCCGAACGGGTGATCAATACTTGGCCGCTGGAGGATCTGCTGGCCTGGACTCGGCGTGGGGGAACTCGACCGGTGGGTTAACAGTTGTCGAATAGTCTTTCCGTCGGCGTGTGGGACCGCAATGGCCCCCGAGAATGAGGGGCACACGGACTTCTCGGGGAGTGGGAGCAATCGGTGAGTGACTTTCCGCTCGAAATCGTTTTGGCGCTCATCGGTATCGCGGTGCCGATCGCTGCCTTTCTCTGGGAGTTCGTCTTCGCGGGCCGCAGGCGGCTCGGATATCGGGTGCAGATGGATACGCCGGTCACCGGTGAGATCAGCTCGGTGTTCCCAGGTGTGCTTCCGCAGCTGCGTCCTTCGATCGATGGCGCCAGCCCGAGTTTGAAGGACATCTCCGTCGTCCTGGTGCGGATCGAGAACAGTGGTGTCACGACGATCGACACCCAGGACTATAAGGCGCCCGAATCCGCCAGAATCGGTCTGCACCTGCGGTTCCCGCAGCGCACAGTGATCGGAATGGCGGTGACGGAACTGAGCGATCCGGCACTGGCCGACAACCTCGACGTGGAATCCGGCATCGCGGTGCGCGAGGACGCCGACGGTCACATCGGTGTGATCGATCTCCCCAAAGTGCCGCTGGGCCCCTCCGAACACTACAAAATCCTGGCTATCCTGCAACGCTCCGAAGGGGCCGGAGAATATTCGCCGCCGGTGCTGCGCGGGGGGATCAAGGGTGGTCGGGTCATCGAAACACGAAGCCGCACGGGCGTTTCCCGGATGATGCTGGCGCTCACGGTGTTCCTGGTGTCGGTGATCGTCGTCCAACTAGTGGTCGCCGCGCTGGAGCCGTCGCCGACGGCGCTGGAATGCGCCGCTGGGAAGGTGACGGTGGTCGGTTCGTCGGCCTTCGGGCCGATCGTCCGGGATGCCGCCGATCAGTATCGAAAGCGTTGCCGCGGTGCGGAGTTCACCTTCGAATTCGAGGGAACCGAGCGTGGCCTGGACCGGGTCGCCGAGGAGGGCGCCGGCAATCCCGGACTGCTCGCGATCAGTGACGGTGCGAAGGGCATCGGGTATCCGACCCTGGTGCATCGTCCGCTCGCATTGTCGCTGTTCACCATGATCGTGCACCCCGGGGTCGGCATCCGCGGCCTCACCGTGGCCCAGATCCGGGATCTCTACCGGGGCACGATCGGTAACTGGCGCGAGGTGGGCGGTCCGGATCTGCCGGTCGTTCTGGCCAACCGGAACCCCGGCTCCGGATCGCGAAATGCCTTCGAGCGCAGGGTGCTCGACGCCGGACAGCCCGATCGCCCGCACGTGAGTTGCGCGGCGCTCAAGGGCGCCGTCACCACCTCCTCCGCGCACTGCGAGGTGCAGCTGACCGCGGACATGCGCAAGGCCGTGGCCGAGATACCCGGCGCCATCGGCTATACGGAGTTCGCCGAGGCGATCGATGCGGCCTTGCCGACCGTCGCGATAGATGGCGTCGGCGCCGGCCGTGACGCCGCGTTGCGGCGCACCTATCCGTTCTGGGGCGTCGAGTACGCCTACAGCAATGGAGAACTGCCCGGCGACTCGCTCGCCGCGAGCTTCCTGCACTTCCTGATCGATCAGTCCGGCAAGGAAGTGCTGCGGGCGCACGGTAACGCGCCGTGTACCGACCTACCCGACCCAGGGCGCTGCCTGCCCGACTCGTGACGGTCATCGCCGCGACCGCGCGGCCGTGCACCCCGAACTGTCGGTGGTCTCGGCGAGCATCTTCGTGCACGGTCCACGGTCGCTCGACGGCGCCCCTGCGCCCGATCGGGTGGCATCCACTGTCGATGTCCGATCCGGCCGACGCCGCGCCGAGGCGCAGGCGCGGGAGTTGCCGGCGTTCGTTGCCGCGGGCCGGGACGCCACCGTCGTCATCGAGCGTTGGCGCGGAGTTTGCGAGGCGCGCCAGGGGACCGGCGTACCGACGTCTTGATGATTGCTAAACGTATGCTAGAAGTTACATTTTTTCGCAATCTGAACGGTTTGAAAGAAACCAATCGAGGTACCTCCCTGTCGGCCCCCCTGATCACGTCAGCGGAGTGACCAGGCCAACCATGCCCCATGGACGGCGGTGTAGCTAGAGACTTCACCCCCGCCGCGGCGGCCACTTAGTTCAGTTCGGCGCCCGGTACACCGAGTGCTGGGTGGATGCGAGTGCTACTGGTTGTCCCTGGAAGGAGGGTCATGAGCGCGTTATCCGCGCCGGTCTCGGCGCAGCTGGCATCGTCCGATCTGCATATGGCATCGACAGAACTGATGTCGATCGATCACGTCGATACCCCATTCCGCATTGCGATGGTGGTGCCGCCGTACTTCGACGTACCGCCGAAGGCGTACGGCGGCGTCGAGGCTGTGGTCGCCGATCTGGTAGACGCACTGGTGGCCCGGGGCCACGATGTCACTCTGTTCGGCGCGGGGGAGCCGGGCACCAAGGCCAAATTCGTGCCGGTGTGGGACCGGACGCTGCCCGAGCGCCTCGGCGAGCCCTTCCCCGAAGTCGTGCACGCACTGCGGGTGCGCCGCGCGATCGAGAAGCTCGCTGCGACATCGGGTGTCGATCTGGTGCACGACCACACCTTCGCCGGACCGCTCAACGCCTACGCCTACCAGAGCCTCGGCTTGCCGACGGTGCTGACCGTGCACGGGCCGGTGGAGGACGACATCTACCGGTACTACCAGGATCTCGGCGAGGAGGTGGCGCTGGTCGCGATCAGCGACCGCCAGCGCGAACTCGCCCACGGCCTGAACTGGTCCGGGCGCGTGCACAATGCGCTGAATGTCGACGATTGGCCGTTCCAGGTCGAGAAGGGCGACTACGCGCTGTTCCTCGGCCGGTTCAACGAGTGCAAGGCCCCACACCTGGCGCTGGAAGCCGCACACGCCGCGGGCATTCCACTGGTGCTGGCGGGCAAGTGCAGCGAAGTGCCGGAGAAAGCCTACTTCGAGCAGAAGGTGCGCCCGCTGCTCACGGATAACGATCATCTATTCGGCCTCGCCGACGCGACGGCTAAGCGTAAGCTGCTGGCCAATGCGCGTTGCCTGTTGTTCCCGATTCGCTGGGAGGAACCGTTCGGCATGGTGATGATCGAATCGATGGTCTGTGGAACGCCGGTGGTCGCGCTGCGCGGCGGGGCGGTCTCCGAGGTAGTCGTCGACGGCGTGACCGGCCGCATTTGTGACGACCCTGCCGAATTGCCCGCGGCCATCGCGGAAGTCCAGACGATTGATCCGGCCGCTTGCCGGGCCCACGTGCAGGCGAAGTTCGGTTCCGACACCCTCGGCCGCGGGTATGAGCAGGTGTACCGCAACCTGCTGTGGTCGAGGAAACGGTTCGGGACCATGCCGATCGAGCCGCAGGCCCCCGCCGCGACCACGGTCAGAATCGCGACAAACGGATTGGCGTGACCGGAACCGCGCCTTTGAACCCCGCCCCCCTGAATTCCGGTGAACCGGCCGGATTCGGGGGGTGTGGTTCGGTGACCCTCGTCGAAGGCGGCACGTTTTGCCTGTCGAACCGGCACGGCGACGTCGAGCCCGGTAAGCCGCACGGCCTGTTCTTCCGGGACGCGCGCGTGCTGTCGCGCTGGGAACTGTTGGTAGACGGCAAACCCGCCGAACCGCTGTCGGTGCTGAGTCCGGAGGCGTTCGCCGCCAGGTTCGTACTGCGCAGGCCACCGCAGGCGGGTCTGGCCGACAGCACGCTGCTGGTGGTGCGCGAGCGGATTGTCGCCGACGGCATGCACGAGCTGCTGACGCTGGAGAACATGAGTCGCGAGCCGACCGCGGTCTTGCTGGAACTGCACGTCGACGCGGACTTCGTCGACCTGTTCGCGGTCAAGGAGGGCCGCGGCGGGCACGGCAGGGCGGATCTGACGGTGGCCGACGGGGAATTGGTGCTGCACGACCACGCCGATCGCATGCGAGGCATCTCGGTCTCCGCGACCGTCCAACCCGAGGTGATGCCCGGCACTCTGGTGTGGCGGGTGATCGTGCCGGTCGGCGAGTGCTGGCAAACGGAAATCATCGCCCAGCCGACATTGGGCAATCAGCGTTTTCAGGCGGTTGCCCCCGGTGAGCACTATGGCGTCAGCGCGCCGGGCCGCAAGATCGAGGCATGGCGGGACACCGCGACCGACATCGTCGCGTCCGACCCGGTGCTCACCCGGGTACTGCGCCGCACCGAAAGCGATTTGGGCGCACTACAGATTCACGACGAGTCCGGTGACGGAAGGCCGTTCGTCGCGGCAGGCGCGCCGTGGTTCATGACCCTGTTCGGCCGCGACAGTCTGCTCACCGCCTGGATGGCGCTGCCGCTGGAGGTGGACCTGGCGCTGGGCACCTTGCAGCAGCTGGCTGAACTGCAAGGGCAAGAGGTGAATCCGCTCACCGAGGAGGAGCCGGGCCGCATCATGCACGAGATGCGCCGGGGCCCGGCGGGCGGGCAGGTACTGGGCGGCAACATCTACTACGGGACCGCCGACGCGACACCGCTGTTCGTGATGCTGCTCGCGGAATGTCATCGCTGGGGCGCGCATCCGGAGGCGATCAGGGAGCTGCTGCCCGCGGCCGACGCCGCGTTGCGCTGGATCACCGAGTACGGCGACCGCGACGGCGACGGTTTCGTCGAATATCGTCGAGCGACCGACCGAGGACTGATCAACCAGGGCTGGAAAGACAGCTACGACGGAATCAACGACGCCACCGGACATATCGCCAAGGCGCCGATCGCGCTGTGCGAGGTGCAAGGATATGTGCACGCCGCGCTGCTCGCCAGGGCCGACCTCGCCGAGGTATTCGACGACATCCGGCTGGCCGGGCGGTTGCGGGAGCGCGCCGCGGAGCTGCGCGGCAAGTTCGCCGAACAGTTCTGGCTGCCCGAGCGCGGCTGGTACGCCGTCGCGCTGGACGGCGGCAAGCGGCAGGTCGACGCGCTGACCAGCAATGTCGCGCACTGCCTGTGGTCGGGTATCGCCAGTGACGAGCACGCGGCCGAATTGGTGATGCGGTTGTCGGGTCCGGAGATGGACACCGGGTTCGGGCTGCGGACCCTGGCGTCGAACATGGGCGCCTACAACCCGATGAGCTACCACTGCGGCTCGGTCTGGCCGCACGACACGGCGATCGCGGTGGCCGGGCTGCTGCGCTATCGGCACCTGCCGGGCGCTGTCGAGTTGGCGACTCAGCTGGCCTCCGGATTGCTCGACGCGGCTGCGTCTTTCGACGGGCGGCTACCGGAACTGTTTTGTGGCTTTCCGCGCTCGCGGTTCGCCAGCCCGGTGCCGTATCCGACGTCCTGCTCGCCGCAAGCGTGGGCGAGTGCCGCGCCGCTGTTGCTGGTGCGCGCATTTCTCGGCCTCGACCCCGATGTGCCGAACCGGACCCTCACCGTGCGCCCGCAGCTGCCGCCGACCTGGGGCAAGGTCTCGCTCAAGGCGTTGCGCCTCGGCGCGATCACCGTCGATCTGGACGCGGAGGGCGACCAGATCACCGCCGCTCGGCTGCCCGACGACTGGCGTTTGGTCACTCGGTGACGCGGGAAGGTTGCCGACCGGTCTGCCGGGGTATGCCTCCCGCATAAGGACATTGCCCAGCCGCTGACCGAGACACCGCGCAGGCAGGGAGGTGCACGATGCAGACATCGCTGGATATGCGGGACCTGTGGCGTACACAGCACCGGGACTGCACCGCCGAGCCCACGACGGAACTAGGTATGGACCGCGCTCTGTTTCTCCGGAGTATCCACGCCGGCCATGGTCCGGACTGCCGCCAGTACCTCGCGGCAGCGGCCTATTGCCTCGAACACGGGGACGACTTTTGATCGTGGGTGGTTCACCGCCGGGCAGGGGACCGCGAATCACCCGTCCTCGGGCGTTTTCGGTGATCGGAGCTGGTCGAGTCGATCGCCGCGCGGACAACCGTGCGGCCCGCAGCCGTCGTCGGTTGCCGAGGATGGAGCTACAGAATGGCGAACGCGACGACCAAACCGAGCGCGAAGTGCGCGGCGGCTACGACGAGGACCTCGGTGGTGTAGGTGTCGGAGTGCAGCGCGGCGCCGATGTCGATGCCCAGTGCCCGTTCGATCACCCGGACCGAGATGACCTGTGCGACGATTCCGACCAGACCGAACACGAGCGACGCGATCAGGCCCTCGGAGAGTTTGCCGCCGCCGCCGACCGCGAAGATGGCCAGTACGACGATGAACGCCATGCTGATCATGCCCGCCGCGGTGACGATGATGGCGTTCGGCTTGCCTGCCACCACCAGTGCGCGCAACTTGCCCGGTGTGGTCAGATCGATGGCGTAGAAACCGATCAGCATGAGCGCCAAGCCGACCAGGGCGTAGAGGATGATCGCTCCCACGCCCTCGCCGAGTGAACTCCAGTACCCCGATTCGAGGGCGACTGTGGTCATCTTGATCCTTCCGGGGTGAGTTGCCTTGTGGCTGGGCTGGATGCGAGCTAGTCGGCGGCGATGCGGTGGGGCACGAAAGCGGAGCCGTCGTCGGTGATCAGACCCGCGGTCTCGCGGATACCGAGACCTGCCGCGGTGTCGCCGACGATCCAAGCGCCCAGGACCGGACGCATGTCATCGAATTCCGGCAGCGGGTCGAGCAATTGGTAGACGTAGCCTTCTTCACCGTAGACGCCGCCCGTGGCAGTCTCCAGGCCCGCGCCGACAATGGTCATGTTGGCGCCTTCGCGCCCGAGCTTCGGCTTGCGGATGTACTCGGTCAGTTCGTTGGGCTGATCGAGATAGGCGGGCAACAGGTTCGGGTGGCCCGGGTACATCTCCCACAGCACCGCGAGAATCGCTTTATTGCTGAGTAGCGTCTTCCACAACGGCTCGATCCACATGGTCTGCGGCAGACTGTCGACGACCCGTTTGCCGAAGTCGTCGTCGAGTGCCCACTCCCACGGGTACAACTTGAAGATCGACTCGATCGGGGCTTCGGCCAGATCGACGAAACGCTCCAGCTCCGAATCGAATCCGACCTCCTCGATCGGAAGTGCGATGGTGTCGAACCCAGCCTCGGCGGCGGTTTCTTGCATATACGCGGTGGTGACGTTGTCCTCCCCGGTCGCGTCCGCTCCGGACCAGGTGAAGTGCAGTTGCGGTGTCGGAAGGACGTCACGCAGCGCGCTCCAGCGCTCGACGAGCTTCTCGTGCAGCGAGTTCCACTGGTCGCCGCCGGGATAGCGGTCGGTGAGCCAGTGCCACTGCACGATCGCCGCCTCCAGCAGCGACGTCGGCGTATCCGCGTTGTACTCCAGCAGTTTCGCCGGTCTGCGGGCGTCGTAGCGCAGGTCGAAGCGCCCGTACACGTGCGGGTCGGAGCGCTTCCAGGATTCGGCGATCGGGCCCCAACTCCATGCGGGCAGACCGAAATCGGCGAACCGCTCGGTGAGCACGATATGTTCCACCGCGTTCAGGCACATCGAGTGCAGCAGTTCGACATCGGCCTCCAGGGCCAGGATCTCCGCCATCTCGAACTCGTAGTGCACCGACTCGTCCCAGTACGGTCTCGGCTGACCGCTCGCGTCCCGTCCTGGTGAACCGTAGACCAGGCCTTGGCTCTCGATGGTCTGCTGCCAGTCCGGCCGTGGCGTATCGCGCACGCGTCTCATCTACGACCCTCCGCTGGTGCTTTTGCTACCGAGCCCGCCGCGCTGCACCGTGGTTCCGCTCTTGGTCTTGATCTCGGCGCTGCGCGGTTTGACCGTGGTGCCGCCCGTCGGCGGTTTGCCGACGGTGCCGGTGCCGCCGTAGTAGTAGCGATACTGCGGGCCGCCACCGAGGAAGATCACGCCGGGCCCGCTGCCGCCGCCGCTACCGCTGTCACTGATGAAGCCGGCGCGGCCGTCGCCGCAGTAGTCGTCGGCGACCACGACCTCCTGGCCGTTCTCGATCTTCACGCAGGAGGCCGTCACCTGATCCGGCGCGGTCAACGCACGGTAGGCCAGATAGCCGCCGCCGACCAATCCCGCGACGCCGACGACGGCGATGCCGCCGATCATGACTCGCTTGCGGGTGCGCTTCTTGGCCTCCGCCGCCGCGGTAGCGGCGCGCTGGGTCTCCTCGGCGCGCTTGCGCGCCTTGTCTCTTGCCCGCGCTTCGGCCACCGTCGGCGGGCGCGGCTGGGTGACCCCT
The DNA here is from genome assembly GCF_040648115.1 of Nocardia sp. NPDC049190. NCBI lineage: Bacteria > Bacillati > Actinomycetota > Actinomycetes > Mycobacteriales > Nocardiaceae > Nocardia > Nocardia sp. NPDC049190. The sequence continues at coordinate 36,170 of NZ_JBEZDE010000007.1, read as the reverse complement.
GCTTCCTGCCGCTGGACGCTGCCGCGGCGGAGGGATTCCGGGCTGCCGGACTTCGAGCCGAGACCGGTCGGTCCAGCGGGCGGTACGGAGCCGGACGCTGCCTGGTCGATCTCCGACCGTTCCGTTTCGCTCGGTGGGATCGCGCCCGCCGTAGTGTCTGCTCCGCTCGACGTGGCCGTCGACCGGTCCGGTGTGCCGGACGCCGCGGGTGATCCAGCCCTGGAAGACCGATCATCGGTCGATGATGTGGCATCGGCCCCGGGGACCGGCGACCGTTCTTCCCGGGGCATAGGTTGGTGGTCTGTGCCCGATGTCCGCTCGGTTGCGGGTTTGTCCGGCTGCGTGCCGTCACCTGGCCGCTGGGTGCTCAACGCCGCGCCCCCTCCGTCGCCCGAACCACCACTTACCGCTCCTCGAAACCGGTCACATCACCCCGCGCGGGCTCCCAGCTTTCCACAACCAAGGCCACCCGGCCAGGTGTAGTTCCCGAGCGCAAGAGTTCCAGCAACCGTTCGCAGACCGATCGCGGTCCTTCGGCGACCACGTGCACGCGGCCGTCCTTGGCGTTGGTGGCGTGTCCGGTCAGCCCGAGTTCCAATGCGCGTGCCCGGGTCCACCAGCGGAAACCCACTCCCTGAACCCCGCCGTGCACCCAGGCGCTCAGTCGGACGGCCTCGTTCATCAGGCCTCGATGTCGAACGACAGGGTCACTTTCGAACCGGCCCGCAGGGTCCGCCCGACGGTGCACACCTTGTCGATCGCGCGTTGCACGGTGACCAGCAACCGCTCGCGCGCCTCGTCGTCGAGGTCGCTGAGGTCTAGTTCGAACACTTCGTCCAGCTGCGGATAGACCTCGTTCTCTCGGTCGGCGTCGCCGGACACCCGGATCGTCGCGTCGAAATCGTCGCCGAGTTTGCGCGAGAGCGGGAAGTCCGCGCTCAGGCCGGAGCAGGCGGCCAAGGCGATCTTCAGCAACTCGCCCGGCGTGAACACACCCGTAACACCCTGCGACCCGATCCTGACCTCCGCGCCGCGGGAGCTGCGGCCGGTGTAGGCCCTGGTCCCGGTGCGCTCGACCCACAGCGTGGTCGGGCCTTGGTCGACCGGCGCCGCGGCGGCGGTGACGGGTGTAACGGTCTGTTCAGCCATGGTTCGATCCTGCCATTCTCGTCGACATCGCTCGCGCGCGTGGCAACGCCGGCGTCGCGAGTGCCATTCCTGGCGGTCATCGGCCAGTGGCGGGGATTACTATTCCTGGAACCGATAGCCCATCCCGGCTTCGGTGAGCAGGTGCCGCGGGCGGGACGGGTCGACTTCCAGCTTGCGCCGTAGTTGTGCGAGGTAGACCCGCAGGTAATGCGTCTCGGTGGCATAGGACGGACCCCATACCTCGCGCAGCAGTTCACGTCGTCCGACCAGTTTGCCGCGGTTACGCACCAGCATTTCGAGCATGCCCCATTCGGTGGGGGTCAGATGGACGGTCACACCGTCCTTGGTGACCCGCTTGGCGGACAGATCGACGGTGAACGATTCCGTCACCACGACCGGGTCCGACGCATCGGTGTCGGTGGCGCCGCGCCGGACGGCGGCGCGCAGCCGGGCCAGCAACTCGTCCATCCCGAACGGTTTGGTGACATAGTCGTCGGCGCCCGCGTCCAGCGCCTCGACTTTGTCGGCCGAATCGGTCCGTGCGGACAGCACGATCACCGGCGCCGAGGTCCACCCGCGCAGCCCGGCGAGTACCTCGATGCCGTCCATGTCGGGCAGGCCGAGGTCGAGGATCACCACGTCGGGATGCTTGTCCGCCGCGGCACGCAGCGCGGCGGCGCCGGTGGCCGCAGTGATCACCTCGTAACCGCGCACCGACAGATTGATCCGCAGCGCGCGCACGATCTGCGGCTCGTCGTCGACGACCAGCACCTTGGTCGCCGTGGCGTCCTGTGTCTTGTCCGTCATTCCGGCTTCCTGTGTCGTGTGGGGCGGCCGCACCCGATCGGTTCCGAGGGCCGATGCCTCGCCAGTGTCATTCAGGTTCGTTGTCGTCATCGACTGGTGTGCTCACTTTCCTCGATCGGAAACTACTCAGCACCCGCGTTGTGCGTTTCGGGCTCGTTGGTCACCGCGCGTCGGCGGTCCGGGGTGGTCGCTTCCGCCGTGTCACCGACGAACCGCGTTGCGTGCTCGTCGTCAGCGGGACATGCGGATTCGCTGTCGACCATCCGTGGCGGGCCGTTGTCCGCCGGTGGGGTTGCCGGGGGGTCGTCGGTGGTGGTCTCGAGTCCACCGTCGTCGCGTGCCCCGGACCCGCTGTCGACCGCCTGCGATGCCGGCGCGTCGTCCGAGATCGGGGTTTCGGGGGAACCACTCGCAGCAGATGATTCGCGGGCTTCCGTGACGGTGGGACGTTCGGGTTCGTCGGCGGGCAGGTCCACCACGATGGTCAATCCACCGCCCGGAGTCGGTTCGGCGTGCACGGAGCCGCTCATCGCCTCGACGAACCCACGGACCACGGAGAGCCCGAGTCCCACACCGGTGGTGTTGTCCCGGTCACCGAGCCGCTGGAATGGTTCGAACAGTTGGTCTTCGGCGCCACGCGGTATTCCGGGACCGCTGTCGACCACCGCGATCGACACGCGGTCACCATCGCGCTCCGCGGTCACCCGCACCGGGGTGTCCCGTCCGGAGTGACGCAGCGCATTGTCGATCAGGTTGGCGAGCACCCGTTCGAGCAGACCGCTGTCGGCGCGCACCGAAACCTCACCGACCTCGACCTTGACCCGATCCATCGCGGCGCGCCGTAGGCCGCGCGCCCCCATCCCGACGCTGACCAGCGCGCGATGCACCACTTCGTCCATGTACACCCGCCGAAGTTGCGGCGTGACCACGCCGACGGCCAACCGCGACGAATCGAGCAGATTGCCGACCAGCGCGGTCAGTTGATCCACCGATTCCTCGATGGCCTCCAGCAGTTCACCGGTGTCTTCCGGGGAGAAATCCACGTCGTCGCTACGCAGGCTGGAGACCGCGGCCTTGGCGCCGGCCAGCGGCGTGCGCAGATCATGGCTGACCGCCGAGAGTAATGCCCGCCGCAGCCGGTCCGCCTCGAGCAGGGCCGCCGCGGCGCCGGCCTCCTCGGCCAGCCTGGCCTGCCGGACCAGGCCGACGGCCTGATTGGCGACCGCGTTGAGCACGTGCCGATCGCCGGGGGCCAGCGGCCGACCCGCGAGCAGCAGCCAGTGCAGCGCGTCGCCCGCCTCGATCGAGGTCTCCGCCTCGGAGACCCGTTGCGGCGGGCTCGATCCCACCGCCGCGACCACCGTCTCGTCGGCCACCAGGCTGACTGCCCGCTGACCATAGGTTTCTCTGACCCGTTCGAGCAGGCTGGATAGGTCGGCGCCGTGCAGCACGGCCCCCGCGAACATGGTCAGCAGCTCGGCCTGTTGCGAGGCCTTGCGCGCCTGCCTGGTCCGCTTCGACGCCACATCGACCAGCGCCGCGACCGCCACCGCCACGATCAACAGAACCACCACGGTCACGAAACTGTCCGGCTCGGCGATGGTCAGGCTGTAGCGAGGTGGAACGAAGAACCAGTTCAGCAACAGTCCGGACAACAGCGCCGAGAACATCGCGGGGATCACGCCCCCGAGCAGCGCGACCGCGACGACGCCGATGAAAAATATCGCGCTCAGACCGCCGAGTTCGAGGACGCCATCGAGGAATCCCGCGCCGATCGCGCACACTCCGATCGGGACAAGCACCGAGGCTGGCCAGGCCACCACCGGTTGCCGCGGCGTGAACGAGCGCCACCGCAGGCCGCGATGGGCTTCCTCGTGGGTCACCATGTGCACGTCGACCTTGCCCGACTGCTGCACCACGGTCGAGCCGATGCCCTCGTCGAAGATCCGCGCCCAGCGCGAGCGCCGGGAGGTGCCGATGACCAATTGGGTGGCGTTCACCTCGTGCGCGAACTCCAGCAGCGCGGTCGGTACGTCGTCACCGGTGACGGTGTGCAGCGAGGCGTCGAGGCTGGCGGCGAGATCCCGCAGCCGGGCCAGCCGCGCGGTGGAGACTCCCGCCAGTCCGTCGCCACGCACCACGTGCACGACCACCAGGTCGGCGCTGGATTTGGTGGCGATGCGGCTGGCTCGACGCACGATGGTCTCCGATTCCGGACCGCCTGTGACCGCGACCACCACGCGTTCGCGCGCTTCCCATAATTCGGTGATCTTGTGATCGGCGCGGTATTTGGCCAGCGCGGCGTCCACCTGATCGGCCAGCCAGAGCAGGGCGAGTTCGCGCAACGCGGTGAGATTGCCCGGCCGGAAGTAGTTGCGCAACGCCGCGTCCACCTTCTCGGCGGCATAGACATTGCCGTGGGACATTCTGCGCCGCAACGCTTCCGGTGTGATGTCGACCAATTCGACCTGTTCGGCACTACGGACCACCGCGTCCGGCACGGTCTCCTTCTGCTGAATGCCCGTGATCTGCTCGACGACGTCGTTGAGGCTCTCCAGATGCTGAACATTGACCGTCGAGATCACGTCGATGCCCGCGGCGAGGAGAATCTCGACGTCCTGCCAGCGCTTCTCATGCGTGCTGCCCGGCGCGTTGGTATGTGCCAGCTCATCGACCAGCACCACCCCGGGCCGCCTGCGCAGCACGGCTTCCACGTCCAGTTCGGGGAAGGTGGCGCCGCGGTAGTCGACCATCTTGGGCGCAATCCGCTCGATGCCTTCCAGCAACTCGGCAGTCTTGGCCCGGCCGTGTGTTTCCACCACCGCAGCTACCACGTCGCGACCGCGTTCGAGCCGCCGGTGCGCCTCGCCGAGCATGGCGTAGGTCTTGCCGACTCCCGGCGCGGCACCGAGGTAGATGCGCAGTTGCCCGCGTTTCAACGTAGAACAACCTTTCGTATATCCGGTGCAGGTTCGTGCAGCGATCTACCTTCGAGTCGGTTCGGACATCTCTGGTGACGGGTTGCGGTCGAACGACAGCGTGAAGACTGTAAGCAGATAGCCGCGTCGCGAGGGTGGTCCGTTTGCGATATCTATACGGAGAAACCTGTCTCAGCCTTTGACAAGGGCAAGATACGTCCAGCGTACGACCGGATGGTCCAGGATTACCGCGCTGGACGGTGCGACGCTCTGATTGCGTGGGATCTCGACAGGCTGACCCGCCGGCTTCGTCAACTGGAAGACTGGATCGACGCCGTGGAGAGTCGAGACATTCGCCGGAATCCACCCTCTGCCGGCTGGAGTTCTTTGGACGGCGAGATCGTTCGCGCCACGTACCGGCGCGCCGGTACGTGGGCGGTGGGGACCCGATCGTTTCCGAGAGTCTGTGGCTGGAAGTACAGCGACGTTGGATGTTCCGGACCGGAAGACGAACCGAATCGGCACTGACCGGCGACATCTCGGGTCAGGACTTGATCTTTCGATCCGCGGCTGCTGGCGGCCCGGTGCGGGGGCTGCGGTTGGCCTGCTGGTCGCCTGGGGAGTTCGTCAGCCCACTCGTGGGGGCGTGACCGTAATCATCTGCGGTACAGGGTCTGTACCGCGAGCTCGACATCGTGACCGGTCAGGACTTCGCCGGCGGGGGCCAGCATGCCGAGCATCGCGTAGCCCTGGAACATCACGAAATACAGCTTGGCGACTGCGCGCGCCTCCTCGGCCGACAAGTCGGGATGGGTCTCCCGCAACATTCGCGCCAGGTCGGTGTAGGCGCCCTCACTGGCTTGGGACAGATACTCCCGCAGTTCCTCCGAACGGGCGATGTTGACCGAGTTCTCCAGGCTGAGCAGCAGTTGATCATGGTTTCGCTGGACTACATCGAGCATTCGGTTCCAGGTGGGTTCGATCGATTCCCGCAGCGATCGCCCCTCGCCCGCATCCCGGATCGTCGCATCCATGTCATCGCCGATCTCGGTGCCGATGCCCTCGGTGATCGCTTCGGAAACCAGCCGGTCCTTCGAGCCGAAGTGATAGCCGATGGCTGCCAGGCTGACGCCGGCCGCCGACGCGATATCGCGTGCAGTCACCTTGGCCAGGCCTAATTCCAGGATGGCCTTACGCGCCCCCTCCAGCAGATCTTCTCGATTACCCATACGGCCAGGGTACAACGTTTTAGACATTCGTCCTAGACAGACGTGTCATATCTGTGACACATTTGTCTAAGACGTCAGGACCAAAGGGGTTCGGATCGACGATGGGAACTTCCACCATGAGCACTCCGCGCATCCTTGTCACCGGTGGTGGCATCGCGGGCAATACCGTTGCACTGCAACTGCTTCGAGCCGGATATCAGATCACCGTCGTGGAGCGTGCCGCGGCGCCCCGGCCGGGCGGCCAAGCCGTCGATCTGCGCGGGCCCAGCCGGGAGGCGGCCGACCGGATGGGCCTTCTGCCAGGCATCGGCAAGCTGCAGCTCGATGGGCGCGGGATGGCCCACGTCAACGCGAAGGGTCGCGATGTCGTCCGGATGCCCACGGAGATGTTCGACGGCAAGGGGTTCGTGTCCGACATAGAGATCACCCGCGGCGATCTGAACCAGGTACTGCTCGACGCGATCGCCGATACCGATGTCCAACCGGACTATCGCTACGGCGTGTGGGTGACCGAGGTGCAGCAGGACGACGACGGTGTCGAGGTCACCTTCGCGTCCGGCCATGTCGAGCGGTTCGATCTGGTGATCGGCGCCGACGGCGTGCATTCCGGGATGCGCCGGCTGGTCTTCGGGCCCGAGCGGGATTACGCCACCCATCTCGGCGGGTACATGGCGTTCTTCACCATTCCAGCCCCCGAGAACATCGAACCGGGGTGGCTGAAAGTGCATTCGGTGCCGGGGGCGAACTGCGGAATCCGGCCCGATCGCGACCCGTCGACCGTGAAAGCGATCGTCATGTTGCGCAACGAGATCGATCCAGCGCTCCGGGGTGATGCCGAGGCGCAGAAGCAAACCATTCGCCGCAAGCTAGCGGACGGGGGCTGGGTCACACCGTATGTGCTCGAGCACATGGCGACCACGCCGGATTTCTATTTCGATCAGCTCGCGCGTATCGATATGCCGACGCTGTCCAGCGGTCGTGTCACGCTGCTGGGCGATGCCGGATTCTGCGGCTCTCCGTTGACCGGAATGGGCACCGCGATGGCTATCGTGGGCGCCTATCTGCTAGCGGGCGAAGTCACCACCACTCCGGGCGATATCCCCGGGGCGTTGGCACGCTACGAGGAGCGTGTCACGCCCTTTCTCGCCGAGGCGAAGGAACTGCCCGGCAGCGGCACTATCGCCACGATCGTGCCGGGCAGCCGGTTCACGCTGGGGATCGGCCGGGTGGTCACACGCGCGATGGCGTCGCGCGCGATGCGGCCGGTGATGATGCGCATCCTCAGCCGTACCGATGATTTCGAATTGCCGGTGTACTGAGTGGGTTCTCGCGCAGGAACCGTGATCATCGCAGCGCACGAATTCGGTGCGGTCGTCTCAGCGCGATGATCTTCGCCGAAGCGGGGAAGGCTGGGCGGCTGGTTGTGCCTGACCGAGGGCAGGTCGATCACAGTGCGGCGCGGTACGCCTCCAGACGGTCGGCCAGTTCCTTCGGGTGGCCGAGCATGGGGCTGTGGTCGCCCGGCATCTCGTCCGGCTGGAAGCCGAGCCGCTCGGTGACCATCTTTCGCGTGAACTCGGCAGGGAAGAACCGGTCGTCCGACGACATCAGGAACCTGGTCGGCACCTTCGGCCACGTGGCCAGCGGCCACGGCCTGCTGAAGGGCGCCGGCGCCTGATTCCGCTGGTGCTCCGCCATGAACTCGGCGGCAAGGGCGGCCGGGGTGTCATGCAGGACAAGGGAGAGTACGTCTTCTGCGGTGCCCTCCGCGACGCCCCTGCGGCGGTCGGATTCCTGCCGGGCCGCCCCGTGCCCGGGTGTTGTCCCACCACTCACCCGGCGACTCGCCCGGGGCCGGAACCTGAGCCTGGAGCATGACCAGCAGGTCCGCCGACACCCGGTCGCATACCAGCGGGCCGGTAAAACCGCCGAGCGAGTGAGCGACGACCACGAGATCGGTCCGTTCGTCGATGGCCTCGACCACCGCGTCCGCGTACTCGGCGAGCCCGGCCGACTCCTCATCACATGGCAGGTCCGGTGCGACCACCTCGTGGCCCCGATCGCGCAACTCGTCAGCCAGCGGCCCCCAGTACCACGAATCAACAGCCGCGGCATGGATCAATACGTACGTCGCCATAGAACGGGACCCTTCACCGTCGGTTGCTCCCCGCATTGCGTGCGAGTCTACGTCTCGTCTACCCCAGCGGTGGAAAGGAGCGAAGCCCCTGGTAGGACAGGTCTGCCAAGATCATGTCCGGGGCAAGCCGAAAGCCCTGGCCTCCAAGCGAACCGGCCCCGGCACCGGCATCGGAGGTCAGAAGCCGGCCGATCCGGCACGGTCACAGGACAGGTGTTCGTAGCTGTTCAGCATCCACCGAAGAGGGTATTCAGAGGTGGAACGTGCCCGCGTTTCACTCGCCTGTCATCGCGCGTCGGGCCTATCGACGGACACCTGAACCGGGTCTGTCGCAACCTCGGCATCCCACGAGCTACCGGTGCGACCATCGCCCAGGTACCCCAGCACACGGATCAGCGCCGCGCAGCAGACGAATCCGCCGATCAGGGCGACCGCGACAGCCGACATGGATCGATCCTCTCCACAACCGATGGGAATCCCGGTCCACCGGAGTACTCCGCGTCGCCGGGCTTTGTCGTTTCTACCTCGCCAAGTCCCGCTGATCTCGATCTTTACGGTGTGTTGACGGGATGGCGGCCCACCTTGACGGCATCCTTTCACCCGTACCGGGCAGGGGTGTAAACGAAGTGTCAATGCTCGTCGCCGACCCGCTAAGGACTCATAAGGACGCTCGGCAACGGGCCGGATGCCCGATTGACTCACCTGGCGCGCTCCACGGAATGGGCGCGAAATGGAGGTTGCGTACGTTATGTCTGTCGTCGTGTTCACGGTGCTCACCGTGGCGGTGTTCGCGCTGCTGGGCCTGATCCAGCGGGGGGTGGAAAAGCTGTGATCGCCAACCTGATCGGTCTGATCCTGGCCATCCTCGTCGCGATCTACCTGGTCGCGGCCCTGCTCTTCCCCGAGAGGTTCTAGGTGAACACGACAACAGCGGGGATCGTCTTCGTGGCATCCCTGATCATCGCGCTCGCGCTGGTGCATGTGCCGCTCGGCGACTACATGTACCGGGTCTACAGCAGCGCGAAACACTCACGCGCCGAGCGCGTCATCTACCGGGCCGTCGGTGTTCAACCCGGCGTGGAGCAGACCTGGGGCGTGTATGCCCGCAGTGTGCTCGCGTTTTCCGCGGTCAGCATCCTGTTCCTGTTCTTCTTCCAGCTGATCCAGGGCAGGCTGCCGCTGCACCTGAACGATCCGGGCACCGAGATGACGCCGGCCTTGGCGTGGAACACCGCGGTCAGTTTCGTGACGAACACGAACTGGCAGAACTACTCCGGCGAATCCACCCAGGGCCATCTGGTGCAGATGGCCGGGCTCGCGGTGCAGAACTTCGTGTCGGCGGCGGTCGGCATGGCGGTGGCCGTCGCGCTGGTCCGCGGCTTCGCCCGCAGGCACACCGGTGATCTCGGCAACTTCTGGGTGGATCTGGTGCGCGGGACCATCCGGATCCTGCTGCCGCTGGCGTTCGTGTTCGCGATCGTGCTGGTCGCGGGTGGTGTGATCCAGAACTTCCACCTGCATGACCAGGTCGCGCAGACGCTGAACGGCAGCGCGCAGACAATCACCGGCGGCCCGGTGGCCAGCCAGGAAGTCATCAAGGAACTGGGCACCAACGGCGGCGGCTTCTACAACGCGAACTCCGCGCACCCGTTCGAGAATCCGACGACCTGGACGAACTGGTTGGAGATCTTCCTGCTGCTGGTCATCAGCTTCTCGCTGCCGCGCACCTTCGGCCGGATGGTCGGCAGCCGCAAGCAGGGCTACGCGATCGTGGCGGTGATGGGCACGATCGCGTTGATCAGCGTGACCTTGACCAACCTGTTCCAGTTGCAGGCGCACGGCACGGCGCCGACGGCGATCGGCGCATCGATGGAAGGCGTCGAACAGCGGTTCGGCGTGGCGGATTCGGCGACCTTCGCGAGCGCGACCACGCTGACCTCCACCGGCGCCGTGGACTCGTTCCACGACTCCTACACCAGCCTCGGCGGCATGATGACCATGTTCAACATGCAACTGGGCGAGGTCGCGCCGGGCGGAACGGGCTCGGGCCTCTACGGCATGCTCATTCTCGCGGTGATCACCGTCTTCGTCGCCGGCCTGATGGTCGGCCGTACGCCCGAGTACCTCGGCAAGAAGATCACTCCGAAAGAGATCAAGCTGGCCGCGTCGTACTTCTTGATCAGCCCGCTGCTCGTGCTGATCGGCACGGCGATCGCCATGGCGATGCCGGGTCAGCGCGCGGGGATGCTCAACTCCGGGCCACACGGTCTGTCCGAAGTGCTGTATGCCTTCACCTCTGCCGCGAACAACAACGGATCGGCGTTCGCGGGGTTGACCGGCAACACCGAGTGGTACAACACCGCGCTAGGCCTGGCCATGGCCCTAGGCCGGTTCCTCCCGATCATCTTCGTGCTGGCGCTGGCCGGTTCGCTGGCCCAGCAGGGCACCACTCCCGAGTCGATCGGCACGCTGCCGACGCACCGTCCGCAGTTCGTCGGGATGGTGGTCGGTGTGACGGTGATCCTGGTCGCGCTCACCTTCCTGCCCGCACTCGCACTCGGGCCGCTCGCTGAAGGAATCCACTGATGACCACTCCCGCAATCGAATCAACTGCCTCGGCGAGCTCCGGCTCGTCCCCGCAGCGTGGCAAGGGTGTGCCGAAAGGGGTGCTCGACCCGAAGATGCTGCTGACCTCACTGCCGGATGCGCTGCGCAAGCTCGATCCGCGCACGCTGTGGCGCAATCCGGTGATGCTCATCGTGGAACTCGGCGCGGTCTGGTCGACCATTCTCGCGCTGGTCGATCCCAGTTTCTTCGCGTGGGCGATCGTCGTGTGGCTGTGGCTCACTGTCGTGTTCGCCAATCTCGCCGAGGCGGTGGCGGAGGGCCGCGGAAAGGCGCAGGCGGACACGCTCCGCAAGGCGAAGACCGATACCATCGCCCGCAGGCTGGTCGACTGGTCGCCCGGCGGGCGGATCATCGAGGAGAAGGTCGGTGCGCCCGAGCTGCGACGCGGTGATCACGTCATCGTCGAAGCGGGTCAGGTCATTCCGGGCGACGGCGATGTCGTGGAAGGTATCGCCTCGGTGGACGAGTCGGCCATCACCGGTGAATCCGCTCCGGTGATCAGGGAATCCGGTGGAGACCGTTCCGCGGTGACCGGCGGAACCACGGTGCTGTCGGATCGAATCGTCGTCCAGATCACCCAGGAACCGGGCGCGAGCTTTATCGACAAGATGATCGCCCTGGTCGAGGGCGCGAGCAGGCAGAAGACGCCGAACGAAATCGCGCTGAACATCCTGCTCGCCGCGCTCACCATCATCTTCGTATTCGCGGTCGTCACGCTGCAGCCCATGGCGATCTTCGCGAAAGCGAACAACCCCGGCGTGCCGGACACCTCGGCTCTGGACGTGCACGGCGTCACCGGCATCGTCATGGTCTCACTGCTGGTCTGTCTGATCCCGACGACGATCGGCGCGTTGCTGTCGGCGATCGGCATCGCGGGCATGGACCGGCTGGTACAGCGCAATGTGCTGGCGATGTCCGGCCGCGCGGTCGAGGCCGCGGGTGATGTGAACACGCTGCTGCTGGACAAGACCGGCACCATCACCCTGGGCAACCGGCAGGCCTCGGGATTCGTTCCGATGCCCGGCATTCCGGACGACGAACTGGCGGATGCCGCACAGCTGTCCAGCCTCGCCGACGAAACGCCGGAGGGCCGCTCGATCGTGGTCTACGCCAAGCAGGCGTTCAACAAGCGGGAGCGCACGCCCGGCGAGCTGACCGGCGCGCACTGGGTGGAATTCAGCGCGCAGACCCGGATGTCGGGTGTCGACCTCGCCGACGGGCACCAGTTGCGCAAGGGTGCGGCCAGTGCCGTCACCGATTGGGTGCGGGCGCAGGGTGGCGTCGTGCCCGATGCCGTGGGCGTCACCGTCGACGGCATCTCCGCGTCCGGTGGCACGCCTCTGGTGGTCGGTGAGGTCATGGACGGCACCGCGCGGCTGCTCGGCGTCATCCATCTCAAGGACGTCGTCAAGCAGGGCATGCGGGAGCGCTTCGACGAGATGCGCCGAATGGGTATCCGCACCGTGATGATCACCGGCGACAACCCGTTGACCGCGAAAGCGATCGCCGACGAGGCAGGCGTGGACGACTTCCTCGCCGAAGCCACTCCGGAGGACAAACTGGCGCTGATCAAGAAGGAGCAGGATGGTGGGCGGCTGGTCGCGATGACCGGTGACGGGACCAACGACGCGCCCGCGCTCGCGCAAGCGGACGTCGGCGTGGCGATGAACACCGGCACGTCGGCGGCCAAAGAAGCGGGCAATATGGTCGATCTCGACTCGGACCCGACCAAGCTGATCGAGATCGTCGAGATCGGCAAGCAACTGCTCATCACTCGTGGCGCGCTGACCACGTTCTCGATCGCCAACGACATCGCCAAATACTTCGCCATCATTCCGGCGTTGTTCGTGGCGCTGTTTCCCGGACTGGACGCGGTCAACATCATGCGGCTGTCCAGTCCGCAGTCGGCGATCCTGTCGGCGGTCATCTTCAACGCGATCGTGATCGTCGCGTTGATTCCGCTGGCGCTGCGCGGCGTGCACTATCGGCCGACCAATGCGTCGAACCTGTTGAGCCGCAACCTGACGATCTACGGCCTGGGCGGCATCATTGCGCCGTTCCTCGGTATCAAGATCATCGACCTCGTCGTCCAACTCCTCCCCGGGATGTCCTGAAATGCCACTTTTTGCCATGCGGAAGTCCACGTGGATCCGACAGCATCTCGCCGCGTTGCGTGCGTTGCTCGTACTCACGGTGATCACCGGAATCGTCTACCCGGTAGCGGTATTCGCGGTCGCGCAGCTGCCCGGCCTCCATGACAAGGCGGACGGGTCACTGCTCGAGGTCGACGGAAAGGTGGTGGGCAGCAGTCTGATCGGACAGTCGTTCACCGATTCCGACGGCAACGCGCTCGCGCAGTATTTCCAGAGCCGGCCGTCCGCGGCGGGCGACGGCTACGACCCGCTGTCCACCGCGGCGGGCAACCTCGGGCCGGAGGACGTCGTGGATTCCGCGCCGGACGCGCCGAGTCTGCTCACCACCGTCTGCCAGCGCAGCAAGGAGGTCGCCGACCGTGAGGGGGTCGACGGCAGCCGCCCGTTCTGTACCGCCGATGGTGTGGGCGCGGTGCTCTCGGTGATCGGTCCGCGGGACGCCCATGGCGAGGTGTCGCATCCGGTGCAGGTCGTCAGCGTCAACGAGGCCTGCCCGGCGCAGCCGTTCCTGGCCACCTACCGTGGGGTCCGGGTCGACTGTGCGGAGCCGGGGCAGGATTACTCGGTCGGTCGCATCGTGCCGATCCCCGGCGACGCCCCGGCCGACCCCGAGGTGCCTGCCGACGCCGTCACCGCCAGCGGCAGTGGGCTGGATCCGAACATCTCCACGACCTACGCAGCCATCCAGGTGGCCCGAATCGCCAAGGCACGCGACATCTCCGAGGAGCAGGTTCGTGCGGTGATCGACGCGCACACCAGCGGCCGAACCCTCGGGTTCCTCGGTGAGCCGCGGGTCGACGTGCTCCAACTCAACCTGGATCTGGACCGCCGCTACCCGTATCGCGGCTGATATCCGCGTTCGACAACCGCGGGCGGCGACGTCGGGTCGCCGTCCGCGGTTGTCAGTGTCCGCGGGCGATCCAGTCGGCCAACGACGGTTTCTCGGCGCCGATGGTGGTGGAGTCACCGTGCCCGGTGTGCACGGTGGTCTCCTCCGGGAGGGTGAGCAGCCGGTCGCGGATCGAGTCGACGATGGTGCCGAAATCGGAGAAGGAACGACCGGTCGCGCCGGGCCCGCCGGAGAACAGGGTGTCGCCGGTGAACAGGGCCTTGGCCTCGGGAAGATGCAACGAGACCGATCCGGGTGAATGGCCGGGAGTGTGCAGGATCTGGATGTCGGTGTTCGCCACGGGAATTCGCTCGGTGTCGGCGAGCGACCGGTAGTCGAGGTCCGGATGGGTCATGCGCCACAGTGGTTCGTCACCGGGATGCAGCAGGATCGGGGCGTCCAGGCGGTCGGCGAGTTCGGGGGCGACGGTGACGTGATCGTTGTGCCCGTGGGTGCAGATGATCGCGCGCACGGTGCGGCCGGCGACGGCCGCGACGATCGGGTCGGCCTGATGGGCGGCATCGATCACGACGACCTCGTCGTCGTCGCCGATCACCCAGACGTTGTTGTCCACGTCCCAGGTACCGCCGTCGAGCGAGAAAGTGCCCGAGGTGACCACCCGGTCGATGCGGACGGTCACCAGACCACCACCGAGCGCAGGACGTCGGCGGTGTGCATCTTGTCGAAGGCCTGCTCCACCTGGTCGAGCGCGATGCGTTCGGTGACGAAACGCTCCAGCGGCAGCCCTCCTCGGCGATGTAGATCGATCAGTGTCGGGAAGTCGCGTTCCGGCAGACAGTCGCCGTACCAGGAGGACTTCAGCGCGCCGCCGCGGGAGAACAGGTCGATCAGCGGCATCTCGATCGTCATGTCCGGGGTGGGGACACCGACGAGGACAACCGTTCCCGCCAGATCGCGACCGTAGAACGCCTGTTTCCATGTCTCCGGTCGGCCGACCGCATCGATGACGACGTCGGCGCCCCAGCCGTCGGTGTACTCCTGGATCTTCTCGACCACGTCCTCAGCGCTGGCATCGATGGCATGGGTTGCGCCGAAGTCGTTGGCCCAGCGCAACTTCTGCGCGTTGGTATCGACCGCGATGATGGTCGTCGCCCCGGCCAGTCGCGCGCCCGCGATCGCCGCGTCGCCGACACCGCCGCAGCCGATCACCGCGACCGAGTCGCCGCGGGAGACATTGCCGGTGTTCATCGCCGCGCCGATACCCGCCATCACGCCACAGCCGAGCAGGCCGGCGACCGCGGGATCGGACTCCGGATCGACCCTGGTGCACTGACCTTCGTGCACGAGGGTCTTGTCGATGAACGCGCCGATGCCGAGCGCGGGGGTCAGCTCGGTGCCGTCGGCGAGCGTCATCTTCTTGCTCGCGTTGTGGGTGGCGAAGCAATACCAAGGGCGGCCGCGCTTACACGCCCGGCATTCGCCGCAGACCGCCCGCCAGTTGAGGATCACGTAGTCGCCGGTCTCGACATGGGTCACCGCCGAGCCGACGGTCTCCACCACTCCCGCGGCCTCGTGGCCGAGCAGGAACGGGAATTCGTCGTTGATCGCACCCTCTCGGTAGTGCAGGTCGGTGTGGCAGACCCCGCACGCCTGCACCCGTACCACCACATCATGCGGTCCTGGATCGGGAACTACCACGTCGACGAGCTCGACCGGCGCGCCCTTGGTGCGGGCCACGACCCCGCGCACGGTTTCGGACACTGTGCCTCCTACCGGAATTGGCCAATTGCGGGTACCCGACCGCCGACCGGGCCCGCGATCTGTACACCGTCCATACTGCGGCGCTCTGACCCTACCTTCGGGCGATCGGACAGCGCAGCACATTGCCACAGGGTTGACATTCCACATTGGAGGGTTATGCTGTACGTATTCCACTATGGAATGTGAAGCCGTCGATAGGAACAGGCATGGACATCTCGACCGGTACCCGCGCCTCGAATGCCGAACGCGACAAGGTGGTGCGGCTGCTCGGCAGGCACATGGCGGACGGGCGGATCGATCTCGCCGAATACGACACGCGCATCGCCCAGGTATACGCGACTGCCGCGCGGGAGGACCTGCAGGTGGTGCTGTCCGATCTGCCCACGCTGCGCGCGGAGGCCGCCGAACGGGGGCGCACGCGGCCTCGTCTGCCGATCTGGCAGCGGATCGAGGGCGCCGCCTGGCTCGGTGTGAGCATGCTCGTGCTCGGCATCTGGGCGGCGATCTCGTTCGGCGTCGGCGAATTCACCTATTTCTGGCCGGTGTGGGTCATCGGGCCGTGGGGTGCGGTTCTCGCGTTCCGTATGGTGGCCGGCTTCGAAGGCGGCTATCGCACTAGCTGAGTCGGTCTCGACGCTGTTACTCGGTCGGCAGGTGTCGGCGCCGAGTCTTGTCCGGGATTACCGCCTACCTCGCGCGGTCGGCCCATCCGGCGGGGCGGATGGGCGGTCGCGCCCGTGGTGGCGTTCGGATGGGGATCGGATGTTCGCCTGCTCGGCGGAGTGGTCGACCGGCGCGCGCCGAGAGCGGCGCCGGTACTGCTCCGAGGCCGTCCGGTCGCGTCCGGCGGACCCGGAGTCTTCGGGCGGGTACGGGTCTCGAACAGGCCATGCCGTTTCGGAATCGGGACGGCGGCGCGAGGTTCGGGGCGCGAGGTCGTATCCCCTGGGTGCTGGGCCGGGCTGTTCGGATCGCCGGTTCGGCCGGGCGGCCGGCCACGCGTCGTCTCGGGCTCGCCGGTCGGGTTCTGCGGGGGTGTAGCCGGAAGGAGCGTCGTCGTGCTTCGGGTGGGCAGGCTGGTGTCGGGTGGATCGCGCGCCCTGGTTGTCGCGGGATCTTTCAGTGGCCGAAGGTCTTTCGCGGCGGGGTGGGAAACGCGGCTCGGCGGAGTCGAACGCCTCGTGGCGATCGTGCGGAGTGGGCGAGGAGGCGCCGCGAGCCCCGCCGCCCGATGACGCCGATGGCCGCCCGGAGCCCGACGGCGCCGGCGTGAGTTCGGGCAACCCGGGCCGCAGCGTAGGGAGTTCGCGGGTCACCTGGGCGGCGCTGACGCCTTTCTCCCGATAGGTCGCCGGAATGTCATGAGCGCGTAACCAGGCGCCCGGATCGTGGCGAGCGACCGGATCCAGCTGCGGCACGGTGTGTTCGAGCAGGTCGACCAGATCGCCCGGCGCGGCGCCGAGCGCGGCGCGGATGGCCGGGAAGGTGTCCGGGCGGAAGGTCCACTTCCACTCCCACCGCGGGTGGTCGTCGCTGCCCGCACGTCCATGGAAGACGAGCTCGCCGGAGCGGATGATCCTGGCGCGGATGGTCGATCCGCCGGATTGGATGATGAGCTCGCCGGTTTCGGCGCGCTCGATGTCGAATCCGTCATGATCGAGCAGGTCGGCGTCCTCGTCCGGTTCGTTGCGGCGCAGCCGAGTGGCGAGGGCATTCCACACGGCGTGCATCGACCGCTCCGGCTCGTCGGCATCCGTCCGACCGGTTCCGCCGATCCGCAGGGTCCGCGGAACCCAGGCGATGAGTTCGGTACGTGTCGAGGCGCCGACGGGCGACTTTTCGTCCGCATCGCGCGCCGGGTCCGGTCGCGTCTCTCGGCCGGCCCGTACGGTGTGGTCCCGTTCGTCGACGTCGTCCCACCGCGGCGCCGACCTGCGCGGAGAATTTTTACGAATGGGAGCCTGCTCGGACTCCGCGGCGTCGTCCCAGCCGGCGCCGTGCCCCGCCGCGCTGCCTTCGGCCAGCCGTGCGTTCAGTGCGATCTCGAACCACCCGACGATCAGTCCGGTCACCCCGAGGCCGACTCCGATAGCCGCCTCCACCCATACATCGCCGAGCAGCGCACTTGTACTCCGCTCACAGGCGTGCAGGAACACCAGGCAACCGAGCACCAGCGCCGTGATGCGCACAAGGCGGAACGTCGTGCAGGTCCCTGGTGAGGGGGCAGACATACTGTTGCGCTCCCGAACATTCGCTGGCGAATCAGAGGGATCGTATGCGGCTGGACGCCCCGGCGTCACCGCAGGTTCCAGACTCGCCGGGACGGTCGGATCCGAAGCGGTCCGGTATGTGTCGGGCAACTGCGAGGTTCCGCACCATGCCGCGATGACCTGGCAACTGTCGGCGCACGCGTTGCGCGAGACGGTTCGGCGCGGTAGACATCGAGGTGCGCTGTCCCGGCAAACCTCGAGCGCATCCAAATGCGCGCGATCACCCGATGACTCGATAACCTACGTGTATCACCGACCGCGACTCGGCCACGTGCGCCGTCGGGCGTCGGGAGTGCCCGGCACTCGACGGATACCGTGATTGGTCGTCGAATCATCTGTGACCAGGCAGAACACGGAAAGGTCGTCGAACTTGCACCTGAAGAGTCTGACGCTGAAGGGCTTCAAGTCCTTCGCGTCCGCGACGACGCTGCGGTTGGAGCCGGGTATCACCTGCGTGGTCGGTCCGAACGGATCGGGCAAATCGAACGTCGTCGACGCGCTCACCTGGGTCATGGGCGAGCAGGGTGCGAAGGCGCTGCGCGGCGGCAAGATGCAGGACGTGATCTTCGCCGGCACCGCGGGCCGGGCGCCGCTCGGACGCGCCGAGGTCACGCTCACCATCGACAATTCCGACGGTGCGCTGCCGATCGACTACGCCGAGGTGTCCATCACCCGGCGCATGTTCCGCGACGGCGCGGGCGAATACGAGATCAACGGCAGTTCCTGCCGTCTGATGGATGTGCAGGAACTGCTCAGCGACTCCGGCATCGGTCGTGAGATGCACGTCATCGTGGGCCAGGGGCAATTGGCGGCGATTCTGGAGTCGCGCCCGGAAGACCGGCGTGCGTTCGTCGAGGAGGCGGCCGGTGTACTCAAACACCGCAAACGCAAAGAGAAGGCGGTCCGCAAGCTCGAGGCCATGCAGGCCAACCTGGCCCGGCTCACCGACCTCACCACCGAACTGCGCCGTCAGCTCAAGCCATTGGGCAGGCAGGCCGAGGTAGCCCGCAGGGCGCAGACCGTGCAGGCCGACCTGCGCGACGCACGCCTGCGCCTGGCCGCGGACGATCTTGTCTCCCGTCGCCGGGAACTGGAGAGCCAGCAGAGCAAAGAGGCATACGCCCGCGAACAGCAGATCACCGTGCACACCGAACTCGACGCCGCCAATGCCGCGCTGGCCCAGCAGGAGTTCCAGCTTTCCCGGCTGACCCCCAGCGCGGAGGCCGCGGCGCAGATCTGGTTCCAGCTCTCCGCGCTGGCCGAGCGGGTCAACGCCACCATCCGCATCGCGGGTGACCGCGCGCGTCACCTGGACACCCACACCCCGATCGGCACCGGCCGCGACCCCGAGCAACTGGAGGCCGAGGCCGAACGCGTCGAGGCCGAGGAAGCCGAGTTGCGTGCGGCCGTCGAGATGGCCGCCGAGACCCTCGAGGAGGCCAGAGACCAGCTGGCCGAACGGGAGCACGCCGCCAAGGCCGCCGAGCAAGCGCACATGGCCGCCGTGCGGGCGATCGCCGATCGGCGCGAGGGCCTGGCTCGGCTCTCCGGCCGGGTCGACACCCTGCGCACCAGAACTCAGTCGGTGGACGCGGAGATCGCCAGGCTGTCGGTGGCCATCGCCGACGCCAGACACCGCGGCGAGGCAGCTCAGGCCGAATTCGACACGGTGCAGGCCGAACTCGACGAATTGGACGCGGGCGAAGCGGGTTTGGACGCCCAGCACGAGCACGCCGTCCAGGCGCTGGCACTGGCCGACCAGCGGGTCACCGAGTTGCGTGAGCAGGACCGCGAGGCAAGCAAGCGGGTGGCGTCGCTGACCGCGCGCATCGAGGCGCTCGGCATGAACCTTGCCCGCCGCGATGGTGTGGCCTGGCTGGTGGAAAACCGCGCGCAGGGGCTGCTCGGCCCGCTGTCGGAGGTGCTGCGGGTGCACGGCGGGTTCGAGGCGGCGGTGGCCGCGGCGCTCGGCCCGCTCGCCGACGCCGTCGCCGCCGACACCGACCAGTCCGCGCACGCCGCGATCCACGCGCTCAAGGCGGGTGACGGCGGGCGCGCCGCCGTGGTGTTCGGCGTGGACGGCGGGCACCGGGGGCCGCGCGATGCGCTGCCCGGGACGGCGCGGTGGCTGATCGAGGTGGTGGACTGTCCCGACAGCGTGCGCGGCGCGATCACGGCGCTGACCGCGGGGATCGCCGTCACCGACGATCTGGCCGCCGCGCGTGCGGTCGTGGCCGCCAGGCCGGACATCCGGGTCGTCACTCGCGACGGCGACCTCGCGGGGAACGGCTGGCTGCTGGGCGGCTCCGATCGTGCGCCGAGCCAGCTCGAGATCCAGGCCGACATCGATACGACGAAGGCGGATCTGGTTGCGGCCCAGCGCCGGGCCGAGGAACTCGAGGCGGCGCTGTCCGGTGCACTCGCCGAACAGACCGACCGTAAAGATGCCGTCGACCATGCGCTGCTGGCGCTGCACGAATCCGACCAGGCGCTGGTGGCGATCTACGATCGGCTCGGCAGGCTCGGCCAGACCGCGCGCACCGCGCGCGCCGACAGCGATCGGTTGCTGGCCCAGCGCGCCGAAACGGAGGCGAGCCGGGAAGAAGCGCTCGCTGCGCTCGCCGACCTGGAGGATCGCCTGCGGCGCACAGAACTCGAGCAGTCCGAGGTCGACGCCGACGGCCTCGGTGCGGCGGGCACCGAATCCGCGAGCCGCGAGCGCGAGGAAGCGTCGGCCGCGCTCGCCGAGGTGCGTGCGATGGAGGTCGAGGCCCGCTTGGCGGTGCGCACCGCCGAAGAACGCGCGGAATCGGTGCGCGGCAAGGCCGATGGGCTGCGTAGGGCCGCTCGCGCCGAGCGGGAGACCCGCGCCCGTGCCGAGCGTGCGCAGGCGGCGCGCAAGCAGGCGGCCGAGGTGGCCGCCGCCGTCGCCGAATCGGGCACGAAGATCGCCGCCGAATTGGAGAAGGTGGTCGGCGAGGCCGTCGCCCGCCGTGATGACCTGGTGCGCAGGCGCAGTGAATGCGCTGCTCAGGTCGAGCAGGTCAAGGAGCGCGTGCGCGCACTGACCACGCAGCTGGCTCAGCTCACCGACGCGGTGCACCGGGACGAGGTGGCCAAAGCCCAGGCGGCGCTGCGCATCGAACAGTTGGAGACGACCATCGCCGAGCAGTTCGGCATCGCATTGAGCGACCTGGTCGCCGAGTACGGCCCCGATGTACCGCTGCCGCCGTCGGAACTCGAGATGCACGAGTACGAGCAGGCAAAGCAACGCGGGGAACAGGTCAGCGTGCCTGCCCCGATGTCCTACGATCGGCAGACCCAGGAGCGGCGTGCCAAGCGCGCGGAGAAAGACCTCGCCACGCTCGGCAAGGTTAATCCCCTTGCGCTGGAAGAGTTCGCTGCCCTCGAGGAGCGGTACAACTTCCTGGCCACCCAACTCGAGGATGTCAAGAGCGCGCGCAAGGACCTGATGGACGTGGTCGCCGAGGTCGACGACCGGATCCTGCAGGTGTTCACCGAGGCCTACGCGGATGTGGAGCGCGAGTTCGTCGGGGTGTTCGCGAAGCTGTTCCCCGGCGGGGAGGGGAGATTGTTGCTCACCGACCCCGCCAACATGCTCACCACAGGTATCGAAGTGGAGGCCAGGCCGCCGGGAAAAAAGGTCAAGCGGCTGTCGCTGCTGTCCGGTGGCGAGAAGTCGCTGACGGCTGTTGCCCTGCTGGTCGCCATCTTCCGTGCCCGGCCTTCACCGTTCTACGTGATGGACGAGGTGGAGGCTGCGCTCGACGACACCAACCTGCGCCGCCTGATCGGATTGTTCGAGCAGTTGCGCGAGAAGAGCCAGCTGATCGTGATCACCCACCAGAAGCCGACGATGGAGATCGCCGACGCACTCTACGGCGTCAGTATGCGTGGCGACGGCATCACCCAGGTGATCTCCCAGCGGCTACGCGGCGAAAACCTGGCCCCGGCGGGGCGCCAGGCCGAGCCCGCACGCGTCTAGCGGCCCTGCGTGCGCGTCACGACGCCGGAAGCCCGAGTCGATCGACGGAGCGGAACTGGCGTCGCGCCCGCATGCTTCGCGATGGCTACCCACTGTGACGGCTGCTCAGCGTGGCGCAGTCGCTTCCGGGTCATCGAGGAGGGCTTTGAGTTGGGATGCACCCGTTTCGGCCAGCCAGGTGTCGAATGTTCGCAGGCCGGGGTGGATCGCACGGACCTCGTCGACGTCGGCGACCCACCCGCCGGTGTGGCGGATCGAGCGCCAGGTGTTGCCGATCTCGGTGCCCAGCGCGTCGGCGTCGGCTTCGGTGACCTCCTGGTAGCGCACCTGGTGGCCGGTGGAACGAGTGATCGCGGCCGCGGCCGCGAGCGGGGTGATCGCATCGCCTGCCAGTTCCAGAACTCTGCCGTGGAACCGATCCGGGTCGGCGAACGCGATGGCGGCGATATCGGCGATATCGGCGAGTGCGATCACCTTCATCGGCTTGTCGGCGGGGAAGAGGTGTCGGTGCACCCCGTCGCTGATTCCGTCGACCGGCATGGCGCGCAGCAAGTAGTTCTCCATGAAGCGCACCGGGCGCAGCAGCGTGTAGCGGGCGCCGCTGGCGGCGACCGCGTCCTCGATGCGCTGTTTGCCGGTCGTGCCCCAGGAGGCGTCGCCCATCGACGCGATGCCGGTGAATACGATGTGCTCGACGCCGGCGCGGCTCGCCGCTGTCACGAGCGTTTCACCCCGGGCCGCTTCCAGTTCGACATCCCAGCCCCGCGGGCCGTACGCGGCGGGCGGGATCGCGAAAAGTCCGGTGACACCGGCCAATGCGTGGGCCAGGGTCTGGGGCGCGTCGAAGTCGCCGACGACGAGTTCCGCGCCGGCCATCGCCACGTCGCGGGCGGCGGGCGCCTGAGCGTCGCGAACCAGCGCGCGCACCGCCGCGCCGGACGCGAGCAGCCTGCGGGCGGTGGCGCCGCCCTGCTTGCCGGTGGCTCCGGTGACCAGAATGAGGTTCTGTCGAGGGGACATGTTTCGCCTTCGCTGTGGGATAAAATCGGGTCGGTTGACCCGTATTCGGACGATAAGGGTGGATTGACCCGGTTGGCCAGGTACCGCATCGGAAGGCCGTAACGAAATGACCGCACCGGTCGCCGCGGGCGCGACGACGCGCGCCGACGCCAGGCGTAATCGCGCACGTGTGCTCGCCGCGGCGCAGCGCGCTTTCGCCGAGCGGGGCGTCTCGGTGTCGCTCGCCGAGGTCGCCCGGCGAGCAGGCGTCGGCGCGGGCACCGTCTACCGGCATTTCCCGACGAAATCCGAGTTGCTGGAAGCTGTTGTGCAGCAGCGGGTCGACAGGTTGACGACGATGGCCGCCGACCGCCTCGACGCACCGGACGCGGGGCCTGCCTTCTTCGATTTCTGCCGCACCGTGATCGCCACGACCCCGGGTAATCAGGCGCTGTGCGACGTGGTCGACACCGACGACGGTTGGCCGCGCGCGCTGGTCCAGGGCGCGGGTACGCGATTCCATCGCGCGGTGGCGGCGTTGCTTGCGGCCGCGCAGCGCGACGGCGCGGTTCGCGTCGATGTCGAGGTCGACGATGTTCTCGCGATTTTCACCGGATGTGTTGCGATCCAACAGCTCCGTCGAACGACGGGTGGTGTGGACCGCGCCGCTGCGATCGTGCTGGACGCCCTGCGCACGCGACCCGGCGAATCGACCGTAACGAAAGCGTCCGACAGTATTCGTGACGAATCAGCGGACCGTAACAAAACTGACGGCGGGGCGGGTTGCCTGGTGTGTCACGGGCCGGTGGCGCAGGCCGGAACCGGCCGCCGTGCCAAGTACTGCTCGGCCGCGTGCCGTCAGAAAGCGCATCGGCGCCGCGCCGCCGGCGGGGCGATAGCGCCGGAGGGCGCAGCTGGGTCAGTGCCGTAGCGGTCGTCGCGGCGCCCTAGGATGGATCGACTATCGGTGGCGTTCGGTCCGGGCGGTATGCGGATCCGTCCGGCAGCCGTCACGGCCGCCGGCGCAAGGACGGGTTAAGGGCTGTTCAGAGCAGGTCGCTGACGTCGTCCGGCACGTCGACGGCGTATTTGCGCAAGATGTCCACCGAGATCACTTCCAGGGCGTTCTCGTGGGTGGCTGCCAGCACGACAGGTGCGGCGACACCGTCCTCGTGCGCGTGCAACCACCGTACGGCCACCACGCACCACCGGTCGCCCGGCTGCAGGCCCGGAAAATTGTTCTCCGGACGCGGCGTACTGAGATCGTTGCCGATGGATGCCTGATGCTCCAGGAACTCCGCCGTCACAACGGTGCACACGGTATGGCTACCGAGATCCTCCGGCCCGGTGCTACAGCAGCCGTCCCGGTAGAAGCCGGTGAGAGGATCGGTGCCGCACTCTTCCAGCGGCCCCCCAAGCACGTTTCGATCGGTCACGTCGCCGATCCTATTGTCACTTCGCGAGAAGTTCCGCAGGACAAGAAATCTCGGGGGCTGTGTCGGTGCTCGACCGGTCGCTTCCGTGGCGCGGCGCGCTCGGCGTCCGCCGAGGTCACGGCGTGGTCGTCGGGGCGGGCGCCGGTCGCTTGGTACGGCTCGGCGCCCCTGCCGGCGCGGTCCTTCTGCAAGGATGGTCGGCGTGAGACCCGAAGTGTGGATCCTGATCGCCGCGGTCGCCGCGCTGCTGCTGGTGGTGCTTGTCGCCGGTTTTGTCCGGTACAAGCGCGGTCGCGTGTCGCTGACCCCGCCGCCGCAGGACAAGGAGGTGACCGACCGGTCCGGCGGCTACACCGCGTCCGGTGGATTCAACTTCAGTCGCGGCGGCACGACGACCACGGCCGAGCCGGAGCCGATCGAACGCACCGACACCGAGGGACAGCCGCACGTCGGCGACGATGCCGCGATCCCGCGCGACGCACCCAAGCGCGGCATCACCAACGTGCCGCTTCCGGAGGCGGACGTCGTCGACGCGACGACCGGGTCCGAGAGCGCGCCGGTCGACACCACCGCCGATACCACGGGGGATGTTTCTTCTGCCGGACCTGCCGCGGTTACCGACGGCGTGGACTCCGGCAAGGGGCCGGCCGGGGCGGCACCGACGGAGGCCGCATCCGGCACCGCGCCGGTAGCGGACGCGGTCACGCACTCGACCACCGAGTCGAGTGCCACCGAGGATCCGACAGCGACCGCCGGGTCGGAGACGACAGCGCCGCCCGCGACCGCCGAGCCCGGCGCAACCGCCGCCGACGCTGCCGCGTCCGGCACGGTCCCTGCCGAGTCGGACACCAGCGCCGCGGCCGACGCCACCGGGTTCACCGCCCCGGACACCCCTGCGGGCGTCGAGACCGCCGCACCGCTCGAGGAGATCGAGCCCACCGCCGGCCGTCTGGTCCGCCTACGCGGACGCCTGTCGCGCTCACAGAACGCGGTCGGTAAGAGCTTGCTCGGCCTGCTCGGCGGCGGCGACCTGGATGAGGACTCGTGGGAGGAGGTGGAGGACACGCTCGTCCTCGCCGACCTCGGTACCGCCAGCACCGCAGCTGTCGTGGCCCGGCTGCGCGAGGAGATGGCGGCCCGCAGCGTGCGCAGCACCGATCAGGCGCGGACCGTTCTACGCGAGGTGCTGATCGAGCAGTTGCGTCCCGAACTCGACCGGTCGGTTCGCGCGCTACCGCACGCCGATCACCCGGCGATCCTGTTGGTTGTCGGCGTCAACGGCACCGGCAAGACCACCACCACCGGCAAGCTCGCGCGCGTGCTCGTCGCCGATGGACGCCGAGTGCTGCTCGGCGCCGCCGACACCTTCCGTGCCGCGGCCGCCGACCAGCTGCAGACCTGGGGCGAGCGCGTCGGCGCCGAGACCGTGCGCGGCCGTACGGGCGCTGATCCCGCCGCCGTCGCGTTCGACGCGGTGGCCGCGGGCATCGACCAGGGCGTCGACGTGGTGCTCATCGACACCGCGGGCAGGTTGCACACCAAGACCGGCCTGATGGACGAGTTGGGCAAGGTCAAGCGCGTCGTGGAGAAGAAGGCCGCCGTCGACGAGGTCCTGCTGGTGCTGGACGCGACCGTCGGTCAGAACGGCCTGACCCAGGCGCGGGTGTTCGCCGAAGTGGTGGACATCAGCGGTGTCGTGCTCACCAAGCTGGACGGGACGGCCAAAGGTGGCATCGTCTTCCAGGTCCAGCACGAGCTGGGGGTGCCGGTGAAGCTGGTCGGCCTCGGCGAGGGTGCCGACGATCTGGCCCCCTTCGAGCCCGCCGCGTTCGTGGACGCACTGCTGGGCTGATCCGCATCGCGTTCGCCCGGGCGTCAGCGGTCGTCCGTGCGCCGCCGCGGGCTTGTCCGCGCCGGCTCGATCGACCTCGCAGGCGAAACGGTGCCCGCATCCGATCGGGCGCCGTGCCGAATGCCGCTGAGCTCCTCCTGCTCGCGCCTACCGCTACCTCGATGCCGCCGACACGGCTGGCCCCGCGGCACGAAACCGCGGGCGTGCGCCACGAAACGTGGTAGCAACACAGCGGCGCCATCCGTTCACGTAGGTGAAACACCCCAGCTCTACGGATGAAACACCGAGTGAGGACCCTTCTGTGCAGGTCCATTTGCCGGAATCGGCAGGGCCCGAGATGAGGAGGACATTGAGGTGGCTTTTCCCCTTACCGGTGCACCGGACACTGGTGATACCGCATGGATGCTGGCGAGTTCGGCGCTCGTGCTGCTGATGACACCGGGCCTGGCTTTCTTCTACGGCGGCATGGTTCGGTCGAAGAATGTGCTCAACATGATCATGATGAGCATCAGCGCCATGGGCCTGGTCGGCGTGTTGTGGTCGCTGTACGGGTACTCGACGGCTTTCGGTGACAACAAGTTCGGCCTGATCGGTGATCCCTCTCAGTTCTTCGGCCTCGCGGGCCTGATCGGTGGCAACTCGGTCGCCGAGGTCAAGGACGCGGCCGGCGTCGTCACCACGGAGGCGGTGAACATCCCGCTCGCGGGCACCATTCCGGCGACCGTCTTCGTCGCGTTCCAGCTGATGTTCGCCATCATCACGGTCGCCCTGATCTCGGGAGCGGTCGCCGACCGCCTGAAGTTCGGCGCGTGGCTGCTGTTCGCGGGCATCTGGGTCACGGTCGTCTACTTCCCGGTCGCGCACTGGGTGTTCGACTTCGACGTGAAGGACGCCGACGGCAACCTCGTGCACGAGGGCGGCTGGATCGCCAACAAGCTCCTCGCGGTCGACTTCGCCGGCGGCACCGCCGTGCACATCAACGCCGGTGCGGCAGGTCTGGCCCTGGTGTTGGTGCTCGGCCGGCGCAAGGGCTGGCCGACCACTCCGTTCCGTCCGCACAACTTGCCGTTCGTCATGCTCGGCGCCGGTCTGCTGTGGTTCGGCTGGTTCGGCTTCAATGCCGGTTCCGCGGTGACCTCCGGCGGCCTTGCCGGTTCGACGTTCATCGTCACCGCGATCGCGACCTGTGCCGGGATGCTGGCCTGGCTGCTGGTGGAGAAGTTCCGCGACGGCAAGCCCACCTCGCTCGGCGCGGCCTCGGGTATCGTGGCCGGCCTGGTCGCGATCACCCCGTCCTGCTCCGCGGTGAACGTGCTCGGAGCGCTGGTCATCGGCGTGGTCGCCGGCGCGCTGTGCGCCCTCGCGGTCGGTCTGAAATTCACACTCGGCTTCGACGACTCGCTCGATGTGGTCGGCGTACACCTGGTCGGGGGCATCATCGGCACGGTGATGGTCGGTTTCGTCGCGGCGCCCGAGGCGGGCGCCGGGAAGACCGGTCTGTTCTATGGTGGCGGATTCGATCAGCTGTGGCGCCAGGCGGTGGGTGCCGGTGCGGTACTTGCCTTCTCCTTCCTCGCGTCGCTGATCATTGCCTATATCGTGAAGTTCACCATTGGGCTGCGCGCGAGCGAGGAAGCCGAGGTGGTGGGTTTGGACGAGTCCGAGCACGCAGAATCCGCCTATGACTTCGCCGCTGTGGGTAGCACGGCACGTTCGGCCGTCAAGGAGGCATGACGAACATGAAACTGATCACCGCCATCGTCAAACCGTTCACGCTCGAGGACGTCAAGACCGGGCTCGAGCAAGCGGGTGTGTTGGGCATGACCGTCAGTGAAGTGCAGGGGTACGGCCGTCAGAAGGGGCACACCGAGGTGTACCGCGGTGCCGAATATTCGGTCGATTTCGTGCCGAAGGTTCGTGTCGAGGTGGTCGTGGACGATGCGTCCGTCGACAAGGTGGTCGAGGTGATCGTCGAAGCCTCCCGCACCGGCAAGATCGGTGACGGCAAGGTCTGGGTCACACCGGTGGAGTCGATCGTCCGGGTGCGAACCGGCGAACGCGGTATCGACGCGCTGTAACGGAATACGAGTCGAGCGGCGGCCCCGCTCCCACCGGATTCCCGGTCGGGGCGGGGCCGCACGCGTGAATGGGCGGTGGGTTGTGGGTAGTCGATCCGATCACGACGGTGACCCGAAAATGGCCGAAGAGGTCAACGGCAAGTCCAACGCGGCGGCCGATCTGGTCCGCGCACGATCTCAACTGCTCGACGGCGGCATGCCCGGAAATCCTCGGCTCGACGCCGAATCGTTGCGTCAGGCCATGGTCGACCTCTTCGAGTTCTGGCTCACCAGCAAAGCGACCGAGCTGGGCATCACCGCGGCCAGCGGCCTTGCCGTCCTGGCCGTCGGCGGACTCGGCCGCCGGGAGATGCTGCCGTACTCGGATCTGGATCTCGTGTTGTTGCACGACGATGTCGACCCCGCCAGGGTGGCCGAGGTAGCCGACCAGCTCTGGTATCCGCTGTGGGATGCGCACATCAAACTCGATCACAGCGTGCGGACCGTGCCGCAGGCGCTGCAGGTGGCCGCTGACGATCTGATCGCCGCACTCGGCATGCTGGAGTCCAGGCATATCGTCGGTGACGAGGATCTGAGCAACCTGCTGATCGGCGGGGTGCGCCGGGACTGGCGGTCCGGGATCCGCGCGCGGTTCGACCAGCTGATCGTTCAGGCCGAGGCGAGGTGGGAGCGCAGCGGCGAGATCGCGCACCGCGCCGAGCCCGATCTGAAGAACGGACGCGGCGGGCTGCGCGACATTCAGCTGCTCGACGCCCTCGCTCTCGCCCAGCTGACCGACGCCATGCCGGGGCTCGGCCCGGACGTGCCCGGCGGCGGAGTGCGGCAGGCACGCCGGCGGCTGCTCGATGTGCGTACCGAACTGCACCGGGTGGCGCGGCGGTCTCGCGATCAGCTTCGCGCGCAGGACGCGGACGAGATCGGCGCGGCCCTGCGCATCGGCGATCGGTTCGATCTGGCTCGCACGCTGAGCGATTCGGCGCGAACGGTGAGCTACGCCGTGGACGTCGGACTGCGTACCGCGGCCAACGCGTTCCCACGCCGGGGTCTGGCGCGGCTTCGTCGCATGCCGGTGCGGCGACCACTCGATGAGGGGGTGGTCGAGCACGCGGGCGAAGTCGTGCTGGCGCGGGACGCGCGCCCGCGGCGCGATCCCGGTTTGATCCTGCGCGTGGCGGCGGCGTCGGCGCAGACCGGGTTGCCGATGTCGGCCACTACGCTCAACCGGCTGTCCGAGGATGCCCCGGAGTTTCGCGAGCCGTGGCCGAAAGACGCACTCAACGATCTGCTCGTCCTGTTGGGCGCGGGCCGCGGCGCCATCGACGCGATCGAAGCGCTGGACCGAACAGGCCTGTGGGGCAGGCTGTTTCCGGAATGGGGCGCTGTGCGTGACCTGCCACCGCGCGACGTCCTGCACACCTGGACCGTCGACCGCCACCTCGTGGAGACGGTCGCTTACGCCGGTGCGCTGAGCACCCGGGTGGCCCGCCCCGATCTGCTTGCCCTCGGGGCCTTGCTGCACGACATCGGCAAAGGTCGTGCAGGCGACCACAGTATCGTGGGCGCGGACCTGGCCACCCACATCGGCCGGCGTCTCGGTCTGTGGCCATCGGACGTGCGCACGCTCAGCGCCGTGGTGCGCCATCATCTGTTGCTGCCGGACATCGCCACTCGGCGTGACCTGTCCGACCCCGGCACCGTGCAGTACGTGGTGGACGCGCTCGGTGGCGAGCCGCAACTGCTGGAACTGCTGCACACCTTGGCCGAGGCGGATTCGCTGGCCACCGGTCCCGGTGTGTGGGGGGACTGGAAGGCCGCGCTGATCGGCGAGCTGGTCCGGCGCTGCCGGCTGGTCATGGCCGGGGACGAGTTGCCGACGCAGGAGCCGATCGCGCCGGAACTGATCGCCAAGGCCGCGGCGGGCGGCGTCCACGTCGACCTGAAGCCGGGCGAGAGCAAGTACACCTACACCGTCACCGTCATCGCGCCCGACAGCCCCGGTCTCCTGTCCGACGCCGCCGGCGTGCTGGCGCTGCACTCGCTGCGGGTGCTGTCGGCCGCGCTGGGTGTCGAAGGTGCGTCGGCTGTCGACACGTTCATCGTCGCGCCCACGTTCGGTGACCCCCCGGACGCTGGGCTACTGCGCCAGGAGTTGATTCGGGCGACGGCGGGGCAACTCGATGTGGCCGCCGTGCTGGCCGAGCGGGAGCGCGATGCCGGCGGCGTCGGGGCGAGCCGGTACGCGCGGGCTCAGCCTCGGGTGCTCTGGTCCGGCACGTCGGTGCCCGGCCAGGTGATCCTCGAGCTGCGCGCGGGGGACCGGATCGGTTTGCTGAGCCGCCTCGCCGCCGCGCTGGCGGACTGCGGTGCCGACGTCCGGTGGGCCAAGGTGGTCACGATGGGGTCGGCGGTGGTCGACAGCTTCTGCCTCGACCTGGGTGTCGATGACGACTCGGTTCGCCGCGAAGCGATCGAAAAAGCCATCCTCGCAGTGGTTCCCAGACCTGAGCCGAAGACGTCGTAATGCCGCGCAGAGTCCGGTGAAAGTAATTGTGAACTGCCGTTTTATGCAGTGATCAATCTGTTGCACGATATTTGCTAGATCCGGACTGCGGGGGATTCGGTGCACCCTACGATCAGAGCGTCTGGCTATCGCGAGCACGAGGGGAGCAGGTCGGTGGCAATTGAGGTCGTTTCGGCGTCGATGATGACAAGTGATGAGACCACCCACATGGCGCGCTGCGTCGGCGGCGACCGCTGGGTGGTCTCCTGGCTACCGGGTCGCACATTCACCGGACAGCAGGCGGTCACCGCGATGACGATCGCCTCCACGGTCGCCACGTCCCCGATCCCGTCGACGACCGAATGGGCCGTTCTCGACGACTTGGCGCTCGAACTGGGCCTGACCGCCCGGGAGGCCGTCTTCATGGTGATCGAGGAGAACCACGACTACCGTAAAACGGTCAAACCGCGCCGCCGCGTGCTGGACTAGCCGCCCCGCTCCGCCTCGAAGGGCGCACCGCCTGCACGATCACGTGGGCGATCCCATTACCCTGGGAGAGAATGTGACGTCCCCCGAGATCAGGAGCGCGATCGGTGTTCGAATCCCTGTCCGACCGGCTTACCGGTGCCCTCAAGGATCTGCGTGGTAAAGGGCGTTTGTCGCCGGCCGACATCGACGCCACCTGCCGCGAGATCCGTCTCGCTCTGCTCGAGGCCGATGTCGCGCTGCCCGTGGTGCGTGGCTTCATCGGGCGGATCAAAGAGCGCGCCAAGGGCGCCGAAGTCTCCGGGGCGCTGAATCCGGCCCAGCAGGTCGTGAAGATCGTCAACGAGGAACTCGTCGGCATCCTCGGCGGCGAGACCAGACGGCTGAACCTGGCCAAGAACCCGCCGACGGTGATCATGCTCGCCGGTCTGCAGGGTGCGGGTAAGACGACGCTCGCGGGCAAGCTGGCGAAATGGCTGAAGGGCCAAGGGCATCAGCCGCTGCTGGTCGCCTGTGATCTCCAGCGCCCCGGTGCTGTCACGCAGCTGCAGGTGGTCGGTGAGCGCGCGGATGTGCCGGTCTACGCGCCGCACCCGGGCACCTCCGTCGGTGGTGGCGAGAACCCGCTGGGCATCACCGCCGCCGACCCGGTGAACGTGGCGCGCGGCGGTATCACCGAAGCCGAGCAGAAGCAGTACGACGTCGTCATCGTCGATACGGCGGGTCGCCTCGGCATCGACACCGAGCTCATGCGGCAGGCCGCGGGCATTCGCGACGCGGTGCGCCCGGACGAGACCCTGTTCGTGCTCGACGCCATGATCGGTCAGGACGCGGTCAGCACGGCGGAGGCGTTCCGCGATGGTGTCGGCTTCACCGGCGTCGTACTCACCAAGCTCGACGGTGACGCCCGAGGCGGTGCGGCGCTGAGCGTGCGTGAGGTCACCGGTGTTCCGATCCTGTTCGCCTCCACCGGTGAGAAGCTCGAGGATTTCGACGTCTTCCACCCGGACCGGATGGCCAGCCGCATCCTCGGCATGGGTGATGTGCTCACCTTGATCGAGCAGGCCGAACAGGTCTATGACGCGCAGCAGGCCGAGGACGCCGCCCGCAAGATCGGCAGCGGTGAGCTCACGCTCGAGGACTTCCTCGACCAGATGCTGGCCATCCGCAAGATGGGGCCGATCGGCAACCTGCTCGGAATGCTGCCCGGCGCCGGCCAGATGAAGGACGTGCTCGCCCAGATCGACGACAAGCAACTCGACCGCGTGCAGGCGATCATTCGCGGCATGACCCCCGCCGAACGCGACAACCCGAAGATCATCAACGCCTCGCGCAGGCTGCGCATCGCCAACGGCTCCGGTGTCCAGGTCTCCGAGGTCAATCAGCTTGTCGACCGGTTCTTCGAAGCGAAGAAGATGATGGCCATGATGGGCCGTCAGATGGGACTGCCCGGCTCGAGGCGCGGCAATGCCAAAAAAGGCAAGAAGGGAAAGAAGGGCGGGCGTGGCCCGACACCGCCGAAGGTGCGCGGTGGGTTCCCCGGGATGCCAGGACTGCCCGCCGGTATGCCCGATATCTCCCACATGCCGGCCGGTCTCGACCAGCTGCCACCCGGCCTGGAGGGTTTCGATATTTCCAAGTTGAACTTTCCGAAGAAGTAAATTTCTGCTCGAGCGTGCCATCGCGGGGTAACTGTCATGCTGCCCGGACAGTAGGTTAGAGGTAGCTGACGAGTTCTGGGAGGTTGCTGTGCATCTGCGAGGTGTGGTTCTGCCTGGTGATGAGATGCGCGATCTGTGGGTGCGGGACGGCCTCGTGTCCTTCGAACCCGTACCCCGCGCCGAAACCCTGTGTCGCACCGGGTGGATCGTTCCCGGCCTGGTCGACGCGCACTGCCACGTCGGTATCCGGTACGGCGGGGGTCATGAGGACCGGGTGGGCGCCCTCGCACAGGCCGAGACCGAGCGGGAGGCCGGTGCCCTGCTGCTGCGCGACGCGGGCTCGCCGATCGACACCCGGTTCATCGACGACCACGAGGAACTGCCCCGGATCATCCGTGCGGGCCGCCACATCGCCCGCCCGCAGCGCTACATCCGCGAGCTGGGTATCGAGCTCGACGACGAACGTGACCTGCCGGACATCGTCGCCGAACAGGCGCGGCTCGGCGACGGCTGGGTGAAGATCGTCGGCGACTGGATCGACCGCTCCGTCGGCGACCTTCGTCCGTTGTGGAGCGACGCGATCTTGAAAGAGGCTATCGACGCGGCCCACGCCAACGGCGCACGCGTCACCGCGCACGTGTTCGGCGAGGACGCGCTGCCCGGCCTGATCAACGCTGGGATCGACTGCCTGGAGCACGGCACCGGCCTCACCGACGAGACCATCGAGATGATGGTCGAACACGGCACAGCCCTGGTTCCCACGCTGGTGAACATCGACACCTTCCCGGAGATCGCCGCGAGCGCGCGCAGGTTTCCGGTATACGCCGCACATATGCGTGACCTGCACCACAGGGTTCGCGGTACCGTCGCCGCCGCACACGACGCGGGCGTGCCGATCTTCGCGGGCACCGACGCGGGCGGATCCATCCGCCACGGGCGCATCGCCGACGAGATCGCCGCGCTCGGCGCCGCGGGCCTGTCCCGGCACGACGCACTCGGGGCAGCCTCCTGGAATGCCCGTGCCTGGCTCGAACGACCGAGCGTCGAGCACGGCGCTCCCGCGGATTTCGTCGTCTACCAGGATGATCCGCGCACGCATCCGGAGGTGCTCACCGCACCGTACGCCGTCGTCCTCCGCGGGCGGGTGTTCGGCACACGCGATCCGGTCACCGGCCACCGCTGAACTTCGGTCGGCGCAGCGCACTTCGTCGGCGTGCCGACGAACTCGCGGTCGCCACTGGTGAGGTGACCGGCGGAAATCTACCGCGAATGCCATTGCCGCTCGATACACTCTGCCGATGATTGCCCCTCCGTGGCGAGCGTCGTACGGCGTCGACGCGCCGTCGGTGTTGCGGTTGCTGGGAGTTCTCGCGGTCGGGTACCTGGCGGCGGCGCTGGTGGTGGCGCTGTTCCAGCACATGCGTCCGTGCGTGCTGCTTCTGGTGGTCGGTGTCGTACTCGCCGTGCAGTTCGGCTTGTTCCTGCATGCGACGCGGCGGGGCAAATTCCAGGTCTGGGCTCAACTGCTCGACGACCTCGACCTGCGCGGGGATGAACGATTACTCGACATGGGCTGCGGTCGGGGCGCCGTGCTGCTGGCTGCCGCGCGGCGGCTGCCCACCGGCTGCGCGGTCGGTCTGGACCGGTGGCGCGCGGTCGACCACGCGTACGCCGGTCCAGCCGCCACCGAACGCAACGCGCTCGCGGAGAACGTCGCCGAACGCATCCAGTTGCGCACCGGCGACATGACCCGGATGCCGTTCCCGGACGGCGCATTCGATGTGGTCGTCTCCAGCCTGGCCATCCACCGCATCCAGACCGCGGAGGGCCGGGCCGCCGCGGTCCGCGAGGCCCTGCGGGTGCTGCGTCCCGGCGGCAGGTTGGTCATCGTCGATATCGGCAGAACCCGTGAATACCGCACCGCCCTCGCCGCGAGCGGCGCCACGGCGCTCGCCGGTCGCCCGCTCGGTTGGCAGATGTGGTGGGGCGGCCCGTGGATGCCCACCCGAGCCCTGACCGCGACCGCGCCGGGGTAGCCGGCTCGTCGCTCCAGGATCAGTCCCGGGGCATACGGCCGTCGGCGCGTCGACGCCGGGCGCGATTTCTGGCGAGACCGGCTCGTCTGGCACAATGGACCACCGTCCATCCGGACAAGTGTCAGCCCGTCTCCGGTTACGCACCGCGCGGCGGTCACACACGCCAAACGCAAAACCGGACTCGCAGACCGTGCGGGTTGCTGAATTGCGTCGTGACCAACCAACGAAAGGCAGATCAGCACGTGGCTGTTCGCATCAAGCTCACCCGTATGGGCAAGATCCGCAACCCGCAGTACCGCGTCGTCGTCGCGGACGCCCGCACTCGCCGGGACGGCCGGGCCATCGAGTCCATCGGCAAGTACCACCCGAAGGAAGAGCCGTCGCTCATCGAGATCGATTCCGAGCGCGCTCAGTACTGGCTCGGCGTCGGCGCGCAGCCGACCGAGCCGGTCCTGCAACTGCTGAAGATCACCGGTGACTGGCAGAAGTTCAAGGGCATCGACGGCGCCGAGGGCACCCTGAAGGTCAAGCCGGCCAAGCCGTCGAAACTCGACCTGTTCAACGCCGCGCTGGCCGCCGCCGACAACGAGCCGGTCGCCGAAGCGGTCACCCCGAAGAAGAAGGCGGCCAAGAAGGACGAGGCTGCCGAGACCGAGGCCGCCGAGTAATGCTGAGCGAGCGCAGCGAGGCGCAGTCATGAGCGCCGTCGTCGCCGATGCCGTCGAGCACTTGGTTCGCGGTATTGTCGCCAACCCCGAGGACGTCCGCGTCGAGCTGATCACCGGCCGCCGCGGTCGCACGGTCGAGGTGCACGTTCATCCCGATGACCTGGGCAAGGTGATCGGTCGCGGTGGCCGCACCGCGACCGCGCTGCGCACCCTCGTCGCCGGTATCGGTGGCCGCGGTATCCGGGTCGACGTGGTCGACACCGACCAGTAGATGCAACTCGTCGTAGGTCGGGTCGCCAAGTCGCACGGCGTGCATGGCGAACTCGTCGTCGAGGTGCGTACCGACGAGCCCGAAGCGCGTTTCTCGCCGGGCTCGGTACTGCGCGGTCGGCTGGCGCGATCCGAGGAGATCCGCGATTTCACCGTGGAGTGGGGCCCCGAACCCGCCGGGCCGCGTGGGGTGTGTAGTGGCGGGGGGGGCCCAAGCCCCCCCCCCCCCCCCGCGGGCGGCGGGCGCGC
This sequence comes from Nocardia sp. NPDC049190, assembly GCF_040648115.1. Lineage (NCBI taxonomy): Bacteria > Bacillati > Actinomycetota > Actinomycetes > Mycobacteriales > Nocardiaceae > Nocardia > Nocardia sp. NPDC049190. The sequence continues at coordinate 27 of NZ_JBEZDE010000007.1, read as the reverse complement.
GCGGGGCCCCCCCCCCCCCCCCCCCCC